>JABDJV010000487.1 GCA_013003295.1 Pyrinomonadaceae bacterium
CATTTGACCACCCCGTTAACGGGGTGGCTATACTCTCTGACTCCTGTCTCCTGTCTCCTGTCTCCTGCCTCCTGTCTCCCGTCTCCCGTCTCCTGCCTCCCGGCAAACTACATATGAATCGTCAGATCATGGACACCTTCGGCCGCTTCCATCATCGATTCGGAAACAGTCGGGTGAGCGTGGATGATCTTTCCAAGCTCGTCAGCGGTTGTTTCAAGCGCCATTCCGACACAGGCCTCCGCAAGCAATTCCGTCGCGTGCGGGCCGATGATATGAACGCCGAGAACTTCGTCGTATTTTGTCTCCGCAACAATCTTGATAAATCCATCGGTTTCGCCCAGGATTCTTGCTTTGCCAGATGCCGAGAACGGAAACTTACCAACCTTTACGTCGTAGCCGGCTTCTTTCGCTTTTGCTTCAGTCATACCAACAGACGCAACCTCAGGGTCGCAATAGGTACAGTTTGGAACAATATTGTGGTTGATCGGCTCCACGGTTTTACCGGCGAGTCTTTCGACGACCAGGATTCCTTCTTTACTTGCAAGGTGCGCAAGCCAGGCCGTGTCGATCACATCGCCGATCGCAAACACGCCGGGTTCGGCGGTTTCGCAATATTCGTTTACTTCGACAACTCCGCGGTCATTCACCACGACCTTTGTGTTTTCCAGCCCAAGGTTTTCCAAATACGGCATTCTACCGATCGCGACAAGGACCATTTCGGCTTCAAGAGCAACATCTTTGCCTTTCGAATCTTTACCCGACAGTTTTACGGAGTTTTTCAACTTTTTCATCGTATCGAGTTTTACGCCGGTCATGCATTTGATCTTTTGCTTTCTGAAAGAGCGTTCGAGTTGTTTCGAAACATCGGCATCTTCGATCGGGACAATTCTGTCCAGTAATTCAACAACGGTCGTTTCGCAGCCAAACCGGGCATATACCGATGCGAATTCAACGCCGACCGCTCCCGAGCCGATCACTACCATCGATTTCGGAACCTTTTCGAGTTCGAGAATATGATCGGAATTCACGACCTGTTTACCGTCTGTCTCAAATCCCGGGATCGGGCGAACAACCGAACCCGTGGCAATGATGATGTTTTTTGTATCGATCGTTTCCTTTTTTCCGTCGTTTAGAGCTACTTCGACTTTGCCCTTTCCGGCAATTTTTCCAAACCCGTTAAAGACCTTAACCTTATTCTTCTTCATCAAATAGGAAACGCCGGCAGAGTTCTTTGATACTACGTCAGATTTATATTTTTGAACGCCCGGCCAATCGAAGCCCAGGTTTTCAACTTTCAAGCCAAAATCTTCGAAATGTCCCGCTTTCTGGTAAAGATGAGCCGCGTTTAGCAATGCTTTTGTTGGGATGCATCCCCGGAGGCCGCATGTGCCGCCCAGACTGCCGCCATCTTCCTTTTCTACTAAGGCGACTTTCAAACCCATCTGCGAACCCCTGATCGCGGCTACATATCCACCGGGACCGGAGCCGATTATTGTTACGTCAAATTGTTCTGCCATTTATATCCTCGTTTTATAGTTTTTTGGGTTGTTAGGCCGTCGGGTGTTTTGGTCGTCGGAGACAAAGCAATGGAATTTGCTTTTAACCCAGTTACTTACAAACATTCTGACTTAACAACTCATTTTCGATGCGAAACTATCATTATAGGAATTTGCGGGCAAAAGAAAAAGCGACCAAAATCATTTTACTCGCTTTATTGTGTGAACATTTGAGAGATTTCTGTCGCGGCGCGAAAAACTCCCCTCCTTGGATAAGGAGGGGTGGCACGAAGTGACGGGGTGGTTTGTTCGGGGCGCGTTGATTGCGAAAGAGAACGGTGCGCAACCACCCCGCCCATGAATGGGCACCCTTCCTTGGATAAGGAGGGGTGGCACGAAGTGAGGGGGTGGTTTGTTCGGGGCGCGTTGATTACGAAAGAGAACGGGGCACAACCACCCCACCCATGAATGGGCACCCCTCCTTCGGAAGGAGGGGAGTTTTTGTGTTGCTACATCTTAAATATATCCTGATATTCCTTGAGCAGGCTCTTCATATCGTTGGCGTTTCCGCCCTTCATCGCTCCTTTCATAACGGCGCCCGATAAAGCTGTGACATTCTTGGTGACACTCGCCATTAGCTTCTTCTTCGATTCCTCACTTACCTGGAATCCGCGTGCGCCCTTGATTCCATCCCAACTCGCTTTTAGCGATTCCTTCTTTTCGTCAAAAACTTTTTTTGCGCCCTCAGCGTCACCGGATTCGATCTTTGACGTCATCGTTTGGGTCACGGTCTCAAATTCGGTAATAAACGACTCGATCTCGGCATCCTTGCTGCATCCGGCGAACGCCAGACAACTCAATAAAGCGATGGGTAATAGCAGTTTTTTCATAGTAATAAAAAGTCTCCTGTTTGTAATTTTTATGGTTTCGAACTTTAATGTTTAGAGAACGCGCGCGCCGAGTAATCTTGCAGGATATTGAAGAGATTTTATGCATAAAATGGAAGAGTTTGATCCGAAAGAGAATGCCCACAAACTCGCAGAGTCTTTTTTGGAAAAAGGCGATGCAGTCGGCTGGTTTGAAGCACTCTACTCCGAGGCGTCGGGAGATCATGAACACGTGCCCTGGGCCGATCTGGAGCCAAATCGGTTTTTGGTCGAGTGGGCGGAAGGCGTTGGTCTGAACGGAAACGGACGAAGTGCCCTTGTAGTTGGTTGCGGCCTGGGTGACGATGCGAAATATCTATACGATTTGGGTTTTATAGTGACGGCGTTTGATATTTCTAAGAAGGCGATCGAATGGGCAAAGAAGATCCATGCCAAAACGGATATTGAGTTTGCTGTTGTGGATCTATTCGACCCGCCAAAGGAATGGGATAAAGCGTTTCAATTGGTTTTGGAGGTTTACACAATTCAGGCGTTGCCATTGGGCTTGCGGGAGAAAACGATCGACGCGATAAGCAGTTTTGTTGCGGAAAACGGGGAAATCGTGGTCGTGCAGAGGCATCGGGAAAATAATGAAGAACCCGAGGGATTGCCATGGGCATTGTCGCCGAAAGATCTGTCGCGGTTCGAAGCGAATGGTCTGAAGCAAGTTTCTCGCGATGAGTATTTTGGCGATGAAGAGGAGCCGGTCAAGAGATTTGTTGTGAAGTATAAGCCATCGTAGATGGCGTCAGCGTTTAGCCCATAGCGAGGCCGAAGGCCGAGCTATGGGTAATCGCAAAACCATTTTGAGCCCGCGTATGCGGGTGACAGATTCACTGGCGATCTACGCCGTCCCGATCTGGGCGAATTCGACTGTCACCCGCATACGCGGGCTCCTGAATATTTCGTTATTGGTACCCAGACCTGTCGGTCTTGGCTACATGCTTTCCGCCCGCATTCGCGGGCCCGGGCTACACCGACCGCCGCCGCCGATCAAATCTCCTTTTTTGCCATTCTTGCCCATTTTTGGAGCTCACTCCGCCGGTAGTACGCCGCCGTTTTGACAGCTTCGATCACGCGCTCAAACATCTCTCTGGCTTTTTCACTTTCGCCTTTTTTCTTATGAAGCGTGCCCAGATAATAAAGGCCCTCGGCGTCAAACGGACGCTTTAGCTCGAATCTTTCCAGAGCCTCTTGAGCTTCATTAAACATCTCGGCTTCCAGATATGTAGCCCCGATCTCGCGCCATACCTCGTTTGAGGAATAGGTCTCGTCCTGCTCGACGACAACCGAGAAATGCTCGATCGCCTTTTGCAAGTCCTTGTTTGTCCGGGCGATCTTTCCGAGCTCATAATTCGCGTCGATCTCTTCGCCGTCGATCTCGACCGCTTTGGTGAAATGCTCAAGAGCTTTCTCATGCTGCCGTCTTTTCTGGTAGATCAAACCGAGCTGGAGATGAGCGTCGGCGTCATTTGGATTTATCGTTGCGTTTTCAAGAAATCGCTTGAGATTTCGTTTTTGCCGCATCGAATTTCCCAGTCCGCGCACCTCGCTGCCCAAATATCCACCCAAATAAATGATCGCAAAGAAAAGCAGGAAGGGAGAAAACAGCCAGGGCGAAATAAACTGAAATACGTAACCGCCGAGGCTATAGAATATCCAAGAAATAGCGATGGTAAGTATCGCCGGACCGTATTCGACTCCAAAAACCGTTCGCAAGACAAAGATCATAAGCCCGCCAAAGATCAAACCGCTGGCCAGCCAAAAGCCCAGATAGACCGATCCCGAAACATTCTTCAAAAGGAAGGCCACAACGGCAAAAGGAAGATGAGCAGCAACCCAGGCCATAAGCGAGCAGGTCGAAAGCGTGGCGTAATCACGCCGCAAAACGGTTCCGGGAGTTCCTAAAGAGCCAAAAAGCGCAAGCAAAATGATCGTCGCCGGAAAGTAGAACACCGAAAGGGAAATCAGCGGCGTAAAGAAGCTTGAATCAAACCTAAACAACCATTGGATACTTTTCCCAAGGACAGGAAAATCGGCGCGATCATCAATTGTTGGATTCGAAACGGGTGCAATATCTCCGTCAACATTGTATTCGTCCAATTGATAGTATGTGGGCTGGGAAACTTCGTAGCTTTTCATGATGCTGGAATTGACCGAATACTGAAAAGCAAATGAAACCAACAAGACAGCAATGGCTGCAAAGAGCCAGCTCCCTTGGTCCATGATCTCACTGAAGGCCGATGCCGGACGAAAGTATATTTGAAACAGAAGTTTGAGATTTTCCATAAAAAGTTGGGATTTGCGGTTGGTCCCGCACTTAATAAGTTAATTCGAAATATGAAACCGTGTCAATACTTTTTTATTTTTGATTATCTTGTAAAATAAAGCGAATCAAAGAAATTAGAGTTGAATGGGCAATTATGAATACAAGAATTGAAACGGATTCGATGGGTGAGATCGAGGTCCAGACGGACAAATACTGGGGAGCTCAGACACAGAGGAGTTTAAAAAACTTCGATATAGGATTTGATGTGATGCCGAGGGAGATGATCCGTGCGTTGGGGATTCTGAAAAAAGCTTGCGCGATCGTGAATACGGACCTGGGGAAACTACCTGAAGATAAGAGAGATCTGATCGTGCAGGCGGCGGACGAGGTGATCGAAGGCAAGCTTGACGAACACTTTCCTTTAAGGGTCTGGCAGACGGGTTCGGGAACGCAGACGAATATGAATTCGAATGAGGTCATCTCAAATCGCGCGATCGAGATTGCGGGCGGCGAAATGGGTTCAAAAACGCCGATTCATCCCAATGATGACGTTAATAAATCGCAGAGTTCGAATGACACATTTCCGACGGCGATGTACATTGCTGCGGCCGAGCAGTTGACGAAGCTTATCCCGCAGGTGCAGAAAGTCCACGATGCGATCGATACCAAGGCAAAGGAATTTGCAGACGTGGTGAAGATCGGCCGGACACATCTGCAGGATGCTACCCCACTGACCGTAGGCCAGGAATTCGGCGGTTGGGCAAGTTTGGTTGAGCGGGATATTGAGCGCCTGAACCAGGTGATGAGCGGTCTTCTCGACCTTGCGATCGGCGGAACCGCCGTTGGAACGGGACTAAATTCTCATCCGGAATACGCCGAGAGAGTTTCGGCAAAGATTGCTGAGTTAACCGGACTGGAATTTAAGGCCCATCCAAACAAATTTGCCGCGCTTTCTGCTCACGATGAGCTCATTTTTGCTTCAGGTGCGGTGAAAACGCTGGCGGCATCATTGATGAAGATCGCAAATGACATACGTTGGCTCGGGTCCGGACCCCGCTGCGGACTTGGTGAACTAAACCTGCCTGAAAATGAACCGGGCAGCTCGATCATGCCCGGGAAGGTCAATCCGACACAAAGCGAGGCAATGACCATGGTTGCGGCACAGGTAATGGGAAATGATGCGGCGATCGGATTTGCCGGGTCGCAGGGGAATTTTGAACTAAATGTTTTCAAACCGGTGATGATCCATAATTTTCTGCATTCGGTACGTTTGATACACGATGTGTGCCACGGATTCGTTGATTATTGCATCGCCGGGATCACACTCAACCGCGAACAGATCGACGAATATCTCAATGATTCGCTGATGCTCGTTACGGCACTTAATCAACACATCGGCTATGATGCTGCATCAAAGATCGCAAAGAATGCACACAAGAGGGGAATTAAACTGCGAGAATCTGCAATTGAACTGGGCATTTTGGACGGCGAGAAATTCGATGAGTTAGTGAAGCCCGAAGAAATGACCAAACCATAAAGTTTCTTTTGTTCTTGCTAGCCTCCAATAATAACCGTTGGGCAACCCATTACAATCGGGTCTTCCCCCCCGAGTGCTTCTACGACCTTATCTCCTTGTCTCGCAGCAGGCATATGGTTTATCAAAACACTAGACGATCCCTGAAGTACAACTCCCGGACCGTGTGGTGCCGGGACCGGCGCAGCACAGGGTATCAAACAGTTGTGCATATCAAACGCCCCCAATAGCGACGTCATCGCGGCGGTAGCGGCAGCTTTAGCGGCGGTTTCAGCGGCGATTGCCGCGGTTTTTGAAACCGGATCGGGTGCCGCCTTTGAGGCTTCTTCTAGGACTTTAATTGATGTTTGCACACCTTGAAGAGTGGCTTGTAATCCTGCTGCTGCGGCGGCTGGAACCGCGCGCCACGCAGGAAGAAATCCTATTAATACGTTTACACTCCCAGGCCCTGGCATCAAGGGTGTTCCGTGTCCGGTCGCATCCGTCGGTCGCGCTGCTGCTGGCATTGTCTATTCTCCTTCTTTTTGTTTCACTATTTGAATCGCTTAATGAATTCGCAGGCGCGATGTGCATTCCTAAATATATTTAATTGATTTAACCATCGATAATTATCGATGGTTAAATCAACCGATTAATACCGCTATTTCTCCCCTACTGATCGGGTTATTACCACCGAGTGTCTCAACGACCTTGTCGCCTTGTCTCGCCGCCGGTAAATTGTTAATTATCACCGTAGTCGAGGCCTTCAAGACAACCCCTGGTCCGTGAGGAACAAACGAAGGTGAAGCAAATTTCGGACAAATATGGATATCAGCCCCGGTTTGCGCCATTACACTTGCCATTGTTGAGTTTGCTGCCGTTTTCGCCGCCGTTTCCACCGCCAATGCGGTCGACTTCGATGCCGGATCAGGAGCGGTTTTCGTCGCGGTTTCTAATGACGTCATAGTGGTTTCCACAGCGGTTAGTGCGGCCTGAAGGCCGGCTGCGGCGGCTACGGGAACGGCGCGCCAAGCGCGCAAAAATCCAATCATGACATTCGGACTACCCGGACCGGTATTTAACGGTAGGGAAAAGTGGCTGGTCCAATCTGATACTCTCGCTGCTGGTGGCATTATTTTATTCTCCTTATACTATTTCTTTTCTAACTCATCGATCAGCAGGCCTTCGTTGGCCAAAGTGTCAGCCTGCATTCCCCTAAAAAGCGCTACAAAGCCTTCCTCGTCTTCCGAAAGGGTTCCCTCAAAAAACTTAATCGCCCTTAAAAGCCGCAATTTTGATCCCTCTATCTGTTTTGGTGTTAAGTTATCAAAACTATCTAATTTCGGAATAATATCTCGAAAAACCGTTGTAACCTGTTTCTTAAACGGCTGTCGATCTACCCGTTTGCTCTGCTCGGCAACATCCTTTGCCCATGTCTCCTGCCGAATTCGTCTTGCGGCCCACGGCTGCAGGAATTCCTGGTAGCCAAATCCAACGGCGATATAAGCCTTTATTTCCTGTTCGATGCGTTCGTTTCTATCGGCGATTCCCACTATCTCGTCTTTGATCGACTGAACCTTCTCGGCACGGTCAAGTTTTCTCGAGACGTTTTCGACGAATTCCAGATACTCAAGACGGGCCTGGTAATCGGTTTCCTGTTTCGCTTTCAATGCCTCTGTTTTTGTTTTAACTTTTGCTCGGATGCTTGCGGAATTCGCGCCAAGATCAAGTGCTTCGTGGAGGAGGATCACCTCTTCAAATTCCGCCTGCGAATCAATCTTTGTTAACAGATGCTCGTAATACGATTTAGCGAACGCCTTATCTTCATTGTCGCCCAGCCTCGCAATTATCCGTGCCAGGACGGTGGACTTCAGATTATCTTTAGTCTCTGCCTCACTCTTATCAAGAAATCCTTTCAGCTTCTCAACCAGTTCATTGCTGTCATAGAAAACCGCTACCTTTTCAGCCTGAATGTACGTTTTTAATTTTGCACCCTTTTCAATTTTTTCTACCAAGTACGCTGCCACATCAGCCGGCTTGAGTTTTCGGGGAACAACATTCCCGGTAAACTCATCCGGTTTAAATATGAATTCGTCAAGTTCCGGAATCTCCGGTGCTTCTGTCGGCGGCTCTTCGCCTTGTGAAATTTCCTCGTTTGATTTTTCTTGTTCTTCAGACATAACTTTCAATCCTCTACATCCAACAAATAATAACAGCGACGAAATAACTACAAACCAGATTAAAAATCGAATTCGGCAAGTATTACTAACTGATCTCATCGTTTCATATTACCATGGCTCCAGCAGCGGAGCTCCTTCCAACCGCATACGGTTTATCATATTGAAATCACCTCCGGCGGCACCACCATAGGCGACCGCTCCGTCACGAATTCGCTTGCAGCAGTTAACCGAGTTTGAAAAATCTGTTCCGCCTTGTTCCATGAATGAGACCTCGTCAGGCGGAGCCGCTGCCGGGGCGTGCAAGACCTCGCCCAATATGTGTCCGATCTCATGAGCAAGCACCACCGGGTTGTTATCTGTCGAATCCATGGTGTTTCCAACCAATAGGGCCGAATATTTGATCTGTGAAACCGCGGCGCGGGTCGGTGCAAAACGATGCCCCGAAAATGTTGCAGTTCCACGCAGCGCTGGCGACGTCATCTGGATCACGTAGAGATCGATGCGATCATCGCCCGTATCAAAATTCCTGAACAAGGCCCTTTGCTGAATGCTTCCGATCAATCCACTTGGGATAAAAGGTGCCCGCGGCAGGCTGAGCGGGTTTACGCGTCCAACCGTCACTGATTGTCCGCTGTCATTTGAAACCGGTGGATCAATGGTTACGCGAGCTCCACCGGCCTCGATAATCAATATGTCGGCCGACTGGAGATCGTCTGAGATCGCATCCGTCCGCGCAGGATTAAGCGCGACGGTCGCTGAGTATGGGGCCGAAACCAACGCCGCAAGGGCCGCGGCGGTCGTCGCCGGCGTATCACCGGCTGTCGGCGTGATCGGTCCGATCGTTTGCGACGGATGTCCGGTCGCGTTGATAGTAAACCCGAGTGTGCCGTCACCAACCGCAGGTGTTCCAGTATCATCCGAAACCGAAACCAGGTTTTCCGGAGGATCTATAGCCCTCACCGCGATCATAAGTTTCGGTGCAATTGCGGCCTGCGCGTAAACCCGACGTAACCATGTGTGAACCCTTCGCTCGGCATCTGCGAGGGAAACCGGCAGGGCTCCGCCTGGTGTCGAACGGACTACTGATAAAGCTATTCTTAAACGGCGCCGATCGGTTCCCACTGGAAGCTTTACGATGGCCTTGCATTTCGGATTCTGCGGGCAAGTGGGTATTTCGTAAGAGGCTTTTATCAATTGATCCAGGATCTCAACTTGTTTCGCTGCACCTGCTCCATTACCTTCATCTGCGACAAGAATTGTCTGCTTATCTGCCGCCGCCTTATCGTCAGCGTCAGTCACGAGGCGCAAATATCCCGTGCGGAACCGCTGTGTCGAACCCTGTTTTTCGGCCTTCGATGCTAGCTTCCGTTTCGCCGCATCGGTATCGGTAAATGAGCGGTGCCCGGTTACCACCCCGGCAGCATTGTAAATCGGGCGCAAGGCCTCGATCTCGACGTCAAGAAGCCCGCTCGCATTAATATCAAGCACCTCAACCTTAAAAGTATCCTGGTCTTTGTCCCCGTGGGAGTGAAATCGGCGAAAGTCAAAAGCCGGGAATGGATCGCTCCCGTCGGGATCGTTTCCGCGGTTGGTGACGTAGTTGCTGACGTTCAAGACGGTTTCGGTTGGATCTTGCGCATAGGGCAGAGTCGGCGATCCGTGGGTGAATCTGATCGTGGCCATCGTTCCGCGTTTTACAAAGACGTGTTTTTTTTCGGTGCTTCCGTCTTCCTGCTTTTCCAGGAAATCCGGAATCGTAACGATGTCTCCCGGATTTACCTGAGCCGGGTCATCTGCTCGATTGATAATAAACGCGTTCGCCGCCTCGGCTCTTAGAGCCGTGCAATCGGGCAGCCCATTTACATGAGCTATGTTACATAGCGAGTCACCTGGTTCTGCTTTATGAGTTGTTGGCATCTATGTTCTAAAGTCCTCCGTTATTTTTTCTCCCAACTTCTTCCGTCCATGTCAGGGAATGTGATCTGACAATTTCCGGGATCGATACTTTCGACTCTGGCTTCGCCTTTGCTGTCCAAAGTGCCGCTGGCAACAGTGCTTCCATCTGGCAAAGTCACTAGATATTTTTCACCCGGAACCGGATTTCCCTCATCGTCTTCCAGTTTTATTTCGATCCACGATTTCTTATCCTCATTCTTGCTCGAATTCGGATTGTGCGATGGAGAAGATCCGTACATCATTTTCTCAAATCGAGTTCGGTCTGCGATCTGATTCTTATATGTCGGCGATTTGCTGCCGGGATCTGCGTTATCAGCAATAAGAGCTTTTTCCGGTTCGGTCACGGGACATAAATTCGCGGAACTAGCCGAACCCGCAGCGCCTCCACTATTTATTTTGACCATTGATCCGACAATGTCTACGCCTCCCGGGTGTACTTTGATGAAGTTTCCTCCGCATTTAAGAGTGACTGCCGTTGATGCATCGAGAACGATTTCTCCAGCCGCAATCGATACTTTTTGGCCGACATCAATCGTGTAGTTTTTTATAATGGCCACATCCACATTTTCATAGTTTTGCTCGGTGACGTCTTTTTCGTGGAGCTTGTGATACGTATCCATTATCCGGGTATGTACTTTCTTTTCGTATTGGTGATAGGTATCCCGTTCGACAATTTTATGTTCGTCGCGCTTAATATGCTCGCGCTTGTCACGCTGAATAAATGTGTGTCGATCGTTTGCAACAAGTTCACGGCGATCATTCTTTATCCGCATATCGAGATCTTTTTGCGCGTGGACAAATACTTGCTCCTCACCCTTTTTATCTTCAAAGCGAATTTCATTGAATCCGCCTCCGCCTTTTGATGAATCGGATTTAACCCCGGATTTCGTTTTTTCATCCGGCAGCGGGTAGGGAGGGATCATGTCCGGATTGTAAACGCACCCGCCAACTATCGGCTGGTCCGGGTCTCCTTCGAGAAAATCGACTACCACTTCCATCCCGATCCTGGGTATGAACATCGAACCCCATCCGTTACCGGCCCAGGATTGCGTAACCCGCATCCAGCAGGAGCTATCGGCATCCACCTGTCCCTGCCTGTCCCACGGAAACTGAACCTTTATCCGGCCAAATTCATCGGTAAAGATCTCCTCGCCCGCCGGTCCGACGACGACTGCCGTTTGACTGCCCTGGACGATCGGTTTTGGGGTAACCCTCTCCGGGCGGAAAGGGGGTGCACCCGCTCCATGGGGAATGCAGCTAAAGCTATTTAAGTAAGATTCTCCAAGGTCTTCATCGGAAACATAGGTCGGCGATTGCTCGGCACGATGACTTACCGAAGTCAATACATACTGCCGATTCCTATCCCTTTTCGGATGCTTTTCCAGGTTAAACCGATAACCACCTGTGAGGGCACAGCAATTCGACGCACCGCTTAAGACTTCAAACTGTGAATCGAGCGCTTCCATTGTATTCTGAAGTGTTCGGTCTTTATCGGGGAATATTCCATCCAAGCCGCTAGAATTGTCACCGCCCATTCGGTCTTTTCCGTCATACTTTCGGGCATAGCCTCCTGGAAATTCATAAACCTCAAGATTGTGATTGTCTCCGACCTTGTGCATCGACTGCACACTTGCAGAGAGCATGTTACCCGGAAGCTGAAAATTGCGATCCCGAAACGCGATGGCACCCGTCTGTAACTTAAAAGCGGCTTTTATGTCTCGGATCACTGAAACAAAGCCTTCCTCAGTCGACATGTCCAACTGATAATCGATCTCATTTTTGCCCGGGTTGTCCTGGTGGGATTGGGGCGTGTTGGCGATTATCATTTTATGATTTCCTTCAGTATGTTCGAAGTAGTAGTAGAAACCCTCTTCTTCCATCAAGCGTGAGGCAAAATTAAAATCGGTTTCCCTGTATTGAACGCAGTAATTTCGCCGTTCGAAGTCTCCCTGAATCTGAAATACAACCTCAAATCCATCAAAAACCTCTTCTAAGATCTCTTGAACACTTTTATGCTGAAAAATACGGCTTTGAGATTTTTGGGTAAGAAGCCAAACGTGCGGTACGATCGTGGCGGAGTAGTAAGTAAAACGAGTGCTCCGGTTTCCCTGTGAAAACTGATTTACCATGCCATTAAAATTTCTGGCGACCCCATCATCCTGTGTGACCGTGATCGAGACGCCTTTTCCAAGGATCGATTGAATGTCAACATCGGTAGGCTCATGACCCTCCTCTTCTTCTTCATGAAGGAGTTCGACGCTGATTTCAAAAAGCCCGGAAAGCTTTTCAGTAGCATAAAATTTGTTAAGTAATAGAAAGTCTTTTTCTAAAGGAGTCTCTATTTTTAGCAGCCTATCATCTTGTGTTGTCGCCATCTTTCTCCCTTCTAATTAACTCAAATCGCCCATTTGCCCGGAGCTTTATTCAGAAGTCGAAATTCACCCACAACCAAATAAACAGGGTGTAATGTCACCTCTATATCAATAGACGTTGGAAGTTTGAGAAATTGCGAAAAGATTTTTGCGGTTAGTGTTTGATGAGGCCTGTTTTTCTAGATCCTGCTTTTCAACGGTCATCCTGAAGCCTGTTTCAATCTATCGAGCCTGCTTGTAAGCTCTCGTTTTTCAGCGCCGATTTGATCTTTTATTTCGGTCGAATAACAATAGTCTTCATTTGAAAGAACCATTTCGAGGGCATTGATCGCAATTTGCAGATCCTCTTTCAAACTGGCTATAGGCCAGATGTACACACGTCCCAACTGCAAAACGCAATAAGCGGCCGCACGCAATTCCGCGGTATTTTCACCGTATGGGTCGTCTTCTTTGGAAAGCAGTAATGTTTTACGAACATGTTTCGGCAAGTCCGTTTTGTCCAATAGTTTTCCAAACCAATCCGCAGCGGCGTCATTATCCCATGGTTCATTGCCCCACATGTTTTCGTCAAGAAGCGATCTCGTCCAATTCTGCGAAGAGGCTATCGGCAGATGCTTTTATGCCCGTTCGAAATTTTGCCGGAATCTTTTTCTCAGCCCGTTCAAACCAATTGCCAAACGTTTCCCGCCAGTCGTTTACATCCTCGGATAATATAAGTAGTTCGGCGTCTTGTTCGAACTTTTTCGATAAATGAAGAAGAATGTCGATATGTGCCAGCATTATCTGAATCGGCGTATCCACTCCTTTCAGACGGGCAGATTCCTCTTTGATCTTATCGATCGCCATATTCATATACAGGGCGTGCTCTAAGTCAGCAGCCTCATTCCCGTTTGGCTCGGTACTATAAATCTTCAAATTGCTCATAATAAATAACCGCCTAGCACGCTTTGGTTTTTTGTCGTTTCTTCAATCCCTCAACATCTTCCGGAGTATCGAGCCGTTTTACCTTCTTCAACGGTTTATCGACCCATCTGTCAGGCGTTCGGCCCCGGTTCTTATTCAAAAGGCCCGATTTTTTAAGCTGGTCTTCGACCGAGTCGAAAGGACTGTATGATCCGCGCTTCTGAGCCAGCCTTTGACGTATCAGGGCTGCCTCAAGAGATCGAGCCTGATCATGGGTCAATCCCGATGCGATCACTTGCATTTTTGCAAACCTTTTGCCGCTATCGATGTGTTCGTTTCCTCGCGTCAATGCGGTTCTTTCCGTAATTCCGTAATAGATAACGTTGCCTTTGGAATCGAGCAATTGATAGACGATCTCGTCAAGGCCGAGGGGGTCAAACCACATGACCGGGTTGGTGCAATACTCATAGAGGTTAAAATTACCAAACAAACCGATCGGATCCTGGTTTACATACCTGCAATCATCAGCCGAATAATATCGAAAACGATTATAAAACAGGCCCGTTTCCTCATCCTCATATTGTCCCTGAAAACGGATATTCTGCTCCGTTTTCTCGATAACCGGATTTACCTTTCCGTACTCATCGTAGTTTCCCTGCCAAATTATCTCGCCGGATTCATTGGTAACTTCTTTTGGCGTTCCAAGGTAATCGGTATGGTAAGTTTCAACCTCGCTATTGCTCACCTTGGCGACCGGGACAAATCCATCATGTATATAGTGAGTGTCGTTCTCCAGCAGAAGTACGTCACCGTCCCATAGAAATTGGGTTTCATTGTCTTTAGTTTTCTTTAAGGTTCGGCGGCCGAAAGCATCATATTCAAATTCGACTTTTTGGTTATCTTTGGTGATGGCAATCACCTGGTCGGCCGAATCATAGGTGAAAAGGGAAGTCGGGCCTTCCGCGGCTCGTTTTTCGACCAGATTTCCAACGGCATCATATATGTACGTTGTCTTACCTTGTTTTTTGAGCTTGTCACCTTTACTGTATTTGAATTTTCGTGAGCCGGATACATTGCTCTTCCGTTCAATGAGATTTCCATCGGCATCATATTGAAACTCTTCAATTTCCTTGACCTTGGCGTTATCCCATCTTGAGAGATTCGATTCTGCCTGCCACAAGCGCTTCTCGGGTGGGATCCAACCGCGTGGCTTATCTTTTGGAACATCTGGTGTTTTAGTGTCCGGTGTTCCGGCAACAAGGCGCTCGACGGTTTTTAAACGCTCAACCGCGTCATACTGATAACGCTTTCCGCCGCGAAGCGAATCGTGGATTCCAACTACGTTTCCCAGTGAATCCCACTCGTAATCTCGTTTAACGACCTCACGGCCGCCCGCGCCAACTGTTACCTTTTCAACGCTCAAACGCCCGTTGATGTCATACTCAAACTGTTCTTGCAACCCATTGGCCGAGTCTTTCGCCGTAAGTCGCCCGACCTGGTCCCGCAAGTAATTTATCTCGTTTTCGGCTAATTTTATGGTTGAAAGGTTGCTGTCTTTGTCATAGCTGTATTCAACCTTGGCTTTTTCATGTAAATCCGAATCCAAATTGCGGGCCGTTCGTCTGCCTTCCAGATCGTATTCGAAGCTGACTGTCTTGCCATTTTGATTCTCTCTAATAACCTGCCACGCATCGTCGTATGTCAATTTAATTTCCGAATTGGAATTTCTCGCGCCGGTAATTCTTCCACATTCATCGTACTCGTAGTCGACCGTTTCTGCCTTTGGCATCAGCCGCCGGACGACGCGTCCCATCGCATCGCGTCGATAGTAGGTCTCTCGCTTTAGCGCATCTTTTTTATAAACGAGCTCGCCGGCTTGATTGTATTTGTAGCTTGTTATTGCCCCGTCAAATCCGATTTCCTTAACGACGCGGTCGAGTAGATCGTATTCAAATCGGTAGTTTTCATTGTTTTCATTGACAATTTTCTCGAGGCGCCCCTCTTCGTCGTATTCAAACTGGCGTTCATGTCCCAGAGAATCCACCCGTCTCGCAAGTTTGTCGTAGCCGGAATACTTGTAGAGGGTTTTGTTTCCGTATGCATCGATAAGAAGCGTCATATTGTCCTGGCTATCATATTCATAGCGTTGGACATTGATCGTCTCCCTCTTCGGATTTATATCGGCAATTCTTTTGACCCGTCCAACATCGTCATATCGATAGCTGGTTTTTATATCCGTAACTTCATCAACAACTTCCTCAAGAAAACCGCGCTCATTGTAATTGTAAGAAACCTTTCCGCCCCCTGGTTTTTCGACGGATTTTATTTGTCCGGCGGTTGTCCAGGCAAATTGAGTTTCGTTGCCGAGCGCATCCCGGAAGATCTTTATGTCGCCGGATTTATCGTAGTCATATTCACGTCTGGCATCGAGCGGGTTAATAGTGGCGACAATATTTCCCGAATTATCGTATTCGCGGGTCCAAACTGCTCCTGATTCGTCAGAAACCGCGATCGGTTGGCAGAAATCGTTGTATTTGACCGTGCGAACCGTGCCGTCTTCCTGCGTGGCTGCTGTACAGTTTAATTGGTCGTCGTAAGCGTAAGTTCTGATTCGTCCGATCTCATCTTTTTCCTGGAGAAGTTCACCATTTAAGCCGTAATCAAATTCCGAAATTCCGCCCTCGGCGTCAAAAACTTTTGTTACGAGTTCGAGATCGTTGTAATGGTAGATCGTTTCGCCGCCGAGTCCGTCTTTCTCGCGGGTCATATTGTTTTTTGGCAGATAGGTCAACCAGCGCTCATAGATCCCGTCATCGCCCCACGTGTGAACACATCGTGCTTCCGTACCGGCCCCCTCGTATTCGAAATGAAAGCTGAGACCATTCCGATTGGTCTCCTTAGTCATCAGATGGTTTTCATATGAATATGTGTAGGGGACGTAGCTCCGATTCGTTGCTGAAGTCAATTCTGCGTCGCCGTTGTAACCAAAACGCATCAAGCTTATATCCTGACCGTTGGTTAAATGATGACGAACTTCACCGAGGCGTTTCCTGCCTGCAACCCTTTGATAGTGGAGCGTGACGAATCCAGCCGTATTGCCGTCGATCTCTACAAGACTTCTATCTTCGTATTTCAGGTCTAAGAAATTCTCGTTGCGATCAAAAACCTTCAGGAGGCGAAGAGCTTCTTTTTCAGATCGGAAATCTTCGGAATCCGTCTGCCCAAATGAGTAATAGAGCCCGTCTTTACAATCGAATAACTCGTATTCTGCTTCACTTTTTCTCTCCAGCCAGACACGTTCGAGCGGTTGAAATTGCCGATCGCCTATATTCAGCTTTTCAAATCTAACCTGGTGGTTTTCCTGATTTCTCCAAACTAAGCAGTTATAACGCTTGCTCTGCCACAAATGCTGGTCATACGGATGCGTCCAACCCCAGCCAAGCGAACTTTCGTAATCGATTCCGGATGTGTCATAAACTCGCTCGAAGACAATTGGAATGCGGCCCCTGATCTCGAAATCGGTACTGGTCGTGTACATACGGCCGGTCGCCACCTCAACCGGGTGCCCGGTCACGCGGCATAAGGCGTTTCTGGTTCTTCCGGGGGGGAGTTTCAATTGGATTCGCCTTATTACGGGCTTGAGCATTTTGAACAAACCCTTCATTATAGTCATCCAACCCGGCATCGGGAATCCGCCGACCAGGACGTTTGGGCTCCCCATGGTGATGATGCCAAACGGAAATCCTACGCCGGGGTCTTTGCCCATCAGTAAACCCATTGCCATAGCAGCGGCATCGGCGGCGAATTGTGCGGCGGCGGTTGCCGCGCCAACGCCCGCGGCAGCAGCTGCGGCTGCGGCCATTTGAGCGTCAGCCTCGCCCTGCTTTTCGCTTGCTTCATAGGTAGCCTCAACGGATTTTTCGACAGATGCGGCGACGTTCAGCGCACTCATCCCCATACCAAATCCGGCCATGGCAATATCCAGCTTGCCGATTCCCCATTTCCCTCCAAACGGCGAGGGCAGACAGTGGTAGGTCGGATCCATCAATTGCCTTGCGGCCCTGGAACCGCCTATGAAGACGTGCGATGAGCCCATGAAAATCTCGAAAATCGGAAAATAGCCGCCACACCAAACAGCAAATCCCATGTCGCCATTTCGTGCCGCCGGCAGGCCGTTGATCAAAACGCTCATACATCCCGATGCGACCACCGGGCCCAAGCTTGGGATCGGAAAACCAAATGTAGGCGGGTGAGGGTGTGAATGGCCAAACTGGAACACGAGATCTGTATACAGTCTTGCGGCGGGCATTTTGGGAAGAAATTCGAGAGCTTTGAGCGTAGCTTTGGCAACCCCTAAGTTAAGGGCATCGATCGGCGCGGTAATGGTTTTCATTACCTCGCCTGTAAATTGCTGCACATTTTGAGCTGTTCCCATCTCGTCGGTTACTGAGCACTAGCTTCTTTCACAAGGTTAGGCTCAATGTCTTCAAGCTCCTTGGTGATCCGGTTATATTCCTTTTCGCATTTCTTGTGGTTTTCAGTATCATTTTCGCCTTCGTGGAGCTCCATCAAACCATGTAAAATGCTTCGCAAACCCAGCTTAAATTCCTCTTTTCGGCAAATTTCCGCCGCCTTTTCATAAATTTCCCGGGCTTCATCTATCTCTTTAAGACAATGCTTGGTTTTTCCCATCCGCTCCATAGCGTGAATCCGCTGGGCGAGGATCTTGTTTGCATCCGCTAGTTTTTCGGCCGAATCGTAATAGATAAAGGCTTCTTCATATTCCTCCTGCATAAATAGCGAATTGCCCAAATTTATGCTTTGGTAAAGAACCATTGGCTGGGATTTTCTCTCAACGGAGATGTTTACCGCATCTTCATAGTGCTGCTGTGCGGTTGGAAAGTCACCCTGGAGATAATGGATATCACCGATGTTGTTCCGCACGATGGATTCATTCTCCTTCTGCTTCGTTTTTTTATAGTAGGACAATACCCGCTCGTTTTTTTCAAGTGCCTGATCGTAGTTCTTTTCGGCGACGTCGACGCCGGCCATCAGCATCACGCTTTGCATCTTTTCATCTTCCGGAGCATTTTCGTTTTCCGACTGTTCTTCGAGCTTTTTCAGAACCGACTGAAAATCGAGCTCCGGACGGTAGAATGTTACCGCCGGATTCTTTTCTCCATAACCTAAATGCTCTCTCAAAAAACCTGAGGGACAGTCCCTGATGATCAGCTTAGTATTGTCAAGATCACCTGCGAGCACCTTTTCCGATACGTACGAGAAAAGCTTCAAGTAAAACTCCTCCTTGCTTACATCGGAAAGCGGATAAAAGATCCAGATCACCTGACGTTCTGGATCGACGACCTTCCTGATATGGGCCATTAGCTCGAAAAATCTGATCTTGCTCGGTTTATTTCGTTCAAATAACTCTGAGGGAATCTGCCTGATAGTGTCCAGATTTTTCTTTTCAAGCTCAATATTGAGCTGCTCGATCTGCTCCTGTTGACGCTCCAGCACCAATTCAACATATTTACGTGTATCCTGAAACTCATCGCCGAACGACAAATAGATATCATGTGAAAGCTCGTTTTCCTCAACCATTCCAAACGTCTTCAGAAGCAGGGGTGCTTCTTCGGTTTCGGCTTCGATGAGCATTATCGATTGCTCCTCGTGGTCGACAAAGCTCTCCAGTGTGTCAACAATTTCCTGAATGATGTGCCGCATTTTTGATGAGTTCTACTTAGTTGATCTTAACGAGAACGCCCGTGATCGTTACTCCGCCGGCGTCAATTTTGATTTGGCCGCCGGGGCCGCTTAAAACCAATTCCATCCCCGCGCTGATTTTTATCGTTTTTGACGATTCACTTATCTCATTTGTAGCGCTGACCGTTAATTTATCGCCAATATTGTCGGTTTTGTTATTCGCTACTGAGGTCGTTTCACTTTTACCGACGCTCGTAGATTTTTCACCGCCGACGTCGTGAGTCATATTTTCGCCGATGGTTACGGTCTCATTTTTCGAAACCACTTCCTCTCGAAAACCCTTGATGGTGATCTTTTCCGTGTCTTCGCCGCTGCCGACCGTTTCGGTTCGGTTGTGGACAATTGTCGACGTTTCATCATTATCGACGGTTTTCGTCCGATCATTTTTTACGTGGAGAGTTTCATCATGACCGACGATCTGGTTTTTATCGTTTTCAACCATGATCGTCCAGTCTTTTTCAGCGTGGAGATAAACTTCTTCTTCTCCTTTCTTGTCCTCAAAACGAAATTCATTGAAGTTTTCGGGGCTTCCGCCTTTACTCGAACGGCTCTTAACACCGCTTTGTGTTTTGTTATCAGGAAGGGTGTAGGGAGGCATCGTATCCGGGTTATAAACAGAGCCGACAATTATCGGCCTGTCAGGATCGCCTTCAATGAAATCGACAATTACTTCTTGCCCGATTCGCGGGATGTGTATCACGCCCCATTGCTTGCCGGCCCAAAGGGTTCCGACTCGCATCCAGCAGGAGCTATCGGCATTTTCCTGACCTTCCCGATCCCAATGAAACTGGGCCTTTACACGGCCATATTTATCGGTAAAAATTTCCTCGCCGGCCGGTCCGACGACAACGGCGGTTTGGCTTCCGCGGACAACCGGCTTTGGTGTCCGCTTTTTGGGCCGAAATGGAGGGGCTCCTGATCCATGGGGAATACAGGTGAAATTGTTGCTGTACGGGTTATTTACTTCATCGCCCGATATATAGCTTGGCGATTGCTCGGCATGATGCACGACCGCTGTCACGATGTATTGCCTGTTTAGTTTTTTTCCCGGGTGCTTCTTAAGCTTGAAGCGGTGCCCTCCCGTGAATCCACAGCAGTTTGACGATCCGCTGAGGACCTCGAACTGCGAATCCAAAACCTGCATGGCATTTTCAACAGTACGGTCCTTGTCCGGAAATACACCTTTGAGGTCGCTTGGGCTTTCACCGCCGCCCCGATCAATTCCATCATATTTTCGCGCATATCCGCCCGGGTAATCGTAAGATTCGAGATCCTGATTGCCACCCACCTTAAACAGGCTGGGAAGCGTGGATTCGAGCTTGTTCGTATTTAACTGAAAGTTGTAATCGCGATTCGCGATCTTGCCTGTTTGAAGGGTGAAGTCGACAACCAGATCATGTACGTAGGAGACGAAGTCTTCCTGTTCCATCTGTTCAACGTTATACGTGATCTCACTCTTGCCCGGATTATCCTGGTGGGACTGCGGCGTGTTGCCGACGATCATCTTATGACTTCCACCCTTTTGCTCGAAATAATAATAGAAACCCTCTTCTTCCATCAGACGCGAAGCAAAACCAAAATCGGATTCACGGTATTGAACACAGTAATTCCGCCGTTCGAATTCTCCCTGAATTTCGAACGCCACTTCATATCCCTCGAAAACTTTTTCAAGTATCTCCTGAACACTTTTGTGCTGGAAGATGCGGCTTTGGCGTATTTGGGTCAATAGCCAAATTTTTGGCACGATCGTGGCGGTATAAAAAGAAAAGCGTGCATTTCGGTTTCGTTTCGAAAACGAATTTACAATACCGCTGAAGGTGCGGGAGACCCCATCCTTTTGGCTGATGGTAACGGTAACATCCTTGCCAAGGATTGAGTTTATGTCTACATCCGTAGGTTTATGCCCTTCTTTGTTTTCCTCATGCCGAAGTGCGACCTCATATTGGTATAGGCTGGAAATCTCTTCGACACCGTAGAAGGAACCCAATAATAAGAAATCTTTTCCTAAAGGAGTTTCGATTTTCAACAATCGATCGTCTTGTGTTGTTGCCATGTATTACCCCTTAGACTTGAACCAGCCCGTGAGGCCGGGCTTATCCAAGCCTAACTAATTTCGTAAACAAAATTTTCGTCATCTCCAACCGAAACGTGTGCTTTCGAAATGCCCTCACCGGTGGCCATGCGTGATAAAACCTCACCACTCATTTCCGGCAGCAGCGTACCCATTAGAATATTAATCACATTTCGGGCACCGCTATCGACGTCAGTGCAGCGGCTTGCAACCGTATCCACAACAGATTCGTCGTAGGTGAATTTGGCATCGTGATTGTTGGCAATACGTCTTTCGATCTTGCCTAATTGGAGTTTGACGATTTCTTTCAATACGTCATCTGAAATGGGGTAATAAGGAACTGTGACCATCCTTCCGAGCAGGGCCGGTTTAAAGGCCTTGACCAATTCCGGACGGATCGCTTCCTCAAGACCTTTCGGGTCAGGCCGCGTCTCCGGATCAGCGTTCAGCGACATGATCAAATCAGTCGCAACGTTTGACGTGAGAAGAATAATGCAGTTTTTGAAGTCAATCTCACGACCCTCTCCATCCTCTAAAACTCCCTTATCGAACACCTGGTAAAAGAGTTCCATTACGTCGGGGTGTGCCTTTTCAACTTCGTCGAGCAAAACGACCGAATAAGGCTTTCTGCGTACCGCTTCCGTCAAAACGCCGCCTTCTCCATAGCCGACATAGCCCGGAGGAGAACCCTTTAGAGATGAAACCGTATGGGCCTCCTGGTATTCGCTCATATTGATCGAAATCAGGTTCTTCTCGCCGCCGTAAAGCGTCTCTGCCAGGGCCAGAGCGGTTTCCGTTTTTCCTACGCCGGAAGTTCCGACGAGCAGGAATACACCGATCGGGCGCTTGGGGTCAGTAAGCCGGGCACGGGACGTCTTGATTCTTTCTGATATCTCAAGAAGTGCATGGTCTTGTCCAAGCACTCGCTCTCCAAGCGTTTCTTCAAGCTTCATGATTGCAAGAATTTCATCGGCAACCATTTTTCCAACCGGGATTCCGGTCCAGCCCGAGATCACTTCTGCGATCGCCTGTGAATCTACGACCGGCGACATTAGAGGCGTTTCACCTTGGAGCTCTTTGAGCTCATCGGCCGCCTTCCTAAGCTCGGTTTTTAGGGCCTCGGTATCAATTTGCTCGGTAGATTCGGTGGCCTTTGCAGTTGCTGTTGATTCGCCGCTGGGGTTTGAAGCTTCCGCACTGACTGCGTCAGAAGAATCTTCTGCGGTTGCTGCTGCTGTATCAGCAGGCGCTTGCGATTGCTCGACGACCGGCAGCGCTGCGTCCACGCGCGACATTTCAAGTTTAGTTCGGATGGTCCGGATCTTATCGGTAAGCTCCTTCTCTTTTTCCCACTGCTCAGTAAGCGTTTTTAGTCTCTCCTCTGTTTCCGAGCGCTCCGCTTTCAGTTCTTCAAGTCGTTCGTTGTGGTCAGAACCAGTAACTTCCTCACGTTCGAGGGAATCGACCTCGTTGCTTAAATGCTCGATTCGCCTTGTTGCGTCTTCGACCGCCGCCGGCGTGGCTCCCTGCCCGATCGCAACCTTTGCGCAAGCAGTATCTAAAACACTCACGGACTTGTCGGGAAGCTGCCGACCGGAATATATCGATGCGAAAGTTTAACGCTGTCAACCACCGCTTCATCGAGAATTCGGACGCTGTGATGCTCTTCCATTTTTGCCGCTATCGCGCGCATCATTCCGATCGCCTGATCTTCATTTGGTTCTTCGATCTTGACAACCTGAAATCGTCTCGCAAGCGCCGCATCTTTTTCAAAATACTTTTTATACTCGGCCCACGTGGTAGCCGCAATTGTCCTTAGTTCTCCACGCGCGAGAGCAGGTTTCAGGAGGTTTGCGGCATCATTTTGCCCGGCCGCTCCGCCGGCACCGATCATCGTATGCGCCTCATCAATAAACATTATTATTGGCTGCGGCGATGACTTTACTTCATCGATCACCGACTTAAGCCGACTTTCAAATTCGCCTTTAACACCCGCACCGGCCTGAAGCAGACCGAGATCAAGCGATCTTACCGCAACATTCTTCAAGGGTTCCGGAACATCACCTTCGGCAATTCGTAGAGCGAAGCCTTCAACTACAGCCGTTTTACCAACACCAGCCTCACCGGTAAGGATCGGATTATTTTGACGACGGCGTGTCAATATGTCGATTATCTGCCGAATCTCGAAATCCCGCCCGAGAATCGGGTCGATCATTCCATCACGCGCCTTGGCGGTAAGATCCTCAGCATACTGATCCAATGCTTTTGTTTTTCCGGGAACTCCGGCCGCGACCTGTCCGTCACTTGAAACACCCGCGGTTTCGCCCAGCGCCGAAGCCTCGCGTTCTTCCGCCGAATCAGCCGTTATATCAGCAAGCTCTTTCTGCAATGATTCGACCGAAATGTGGCTAAATTCTTTGGAGATGTCCCGCGCGATTCGAGCCATACTTTCATCCTGCAGAAGCGATAAAACCATGTGTCCCGACCTAACCCGCGCCGCACCGAAATCGATGGATGCTTTTAGCCAGGAGTCTTGTACCCAGCGGGGAACGCGCTCGCTTAACCCGGGTGTCCGCGTATTGCCTGTTTTTAAGCGATCGAGAGAGGTATTCACGTCCTTTGTCAGACGGTCAATATTTACTTCGTAATGATTGCAAATCTTGTGTAAGTCGGTGTCGTCCCTTTCAAGAAACTTCATTAAAAGATGTTCAATTTCAACATCGTAATTTGTGCGCGAGAGGCATAATCCGGCAGCGTCTTCTAAAACACCGCGACAGGTATCGTTTAATCGTCCAACCAAAGACTTTAAATTTACATTCATTGTAATTTCTCCCAAATTTTAGCTTAACTCCAGTACTACTTGTTCATCATCCTTTTCAAAGGGTTTCGATTTCAACCACGACGTCCAGCCCAACATCGGACGGCGCTTTGCGCGCGTGGTTAAAATACAGCTTGGAACCTGCCTCGCCTCGAGCCTAAGCTGGATATCAAAATCAAACTCCAAACCGATCAAAAATCTAACAACCGACGTGAGCGGTTTGTGAGCCGATCCGTCCGGCAAAAATGCTCGAAACTTCTTAAAAGGCATCGGACCCAAAACAAGTCGAAATTTAGATTGTTGGTCCCAAACACGGGTGCCAATAATCGCATCTACACCAAGCCCGCTATTCGCCTGGCTTAATTTTGTAATACTTTCTTTGTCTAATTCTAACCATTGACCGAAAAACTGGCGGCTTTTTGCGTTAATTCCAAAATAATCAGAAACAATTTGACCCAGCGAAAGCGCTGAATGCGGCTTTTGGGAGATCAACCCGCCGTAAGGCAAAAGAGATTCATCCTCCAGATGCATTCTCTTACGAAGGCCTTTCGTGCCGAGTCCGACAAAATCAAAGAGATAGTCGGTAAAGTCATCCTCGCCCCTTTCGTACGAAACCGGAAAGCGGTATTTCTCCCAGGCCCGGAAGAACATAGAAACGGCACGATGGGTGAAAATATCCATAAAGGCCCACATCGCCGTGTCTCTACGCCGGATCCGATCGAGGATCATTTCGGTGTAATGGATCGGAAGAACTCCGTTCATTCCGACCATGCCCATGAAATTTATGAGCATTTCCAATCTTTCTTCTTCAATTCGTTCGTCAAAGGAAGTCTGAAACGCGTGTATCTGGCTGGCAGGGAAGTCGAGGCCAATACGAGAACGAAACTGAACGATCTCCTCGTCCGGCATTGCGTCGCGGCCGACCGTTTTCTTTTCCGGGTAGATCTTTTCGAGGAGCCTTACCGCCTGAAAAAACTCAAAACGGTACGGTTCATCCAAGAGTTCTTGTTTTAGGGGCTTAAATTTTGCCATCTAAGATTATTGGCGCCAACTTACATTTGGAAATGGCGGCTAGAGCAGGATCTGCTCTCCCGTTCGCGGACGCCAACGCTTTATTTCTTCTTCTCGCTGCTCGGTTCTTAGCACCAGTTGGTTAAACGAATTAAGCGATGAGTACATTCCCAGAAACTTCTCTAAAATACTGGCAAACAAATAGACTCCGCTTCCTACGAATTGTTCTTCATCAAAGGTGATCGTGGTTTCCAATCCGCGGACAAAACCCGCTCCTACCCGGTGACCGATCCTTCGAACGACGGGTTTTGCCTCAATACTCTTTAATCCTAATATTTGATTACGGGTCGCAGCCGAATCTTCGTGGTTGTAGAGATGCAGTATTTCCTGCAGAGCCTCCGGGGCCCCGTCTTCTCCGTTTACAATCGATAAATAATTCAGATTGAGATGCGAGATCAAACGCCACTGTGCGGCGCGTCTTCGTTTCGGACGAATCGTCTCCGTCGGTTTGGTGAGGCACTTGACGCTTGAAAGAAGGGTTGTTCCTTCTACCTCAAAATCACTCTGCTTTCCTCCAAAGGGAAGCTTCGATGGAAGATCGCTGTTAGTGCAGGTCGTTTTAACCGTGATCACCTCTGCAGCCGGGACGCTCGGGTTAAAATCACTGTCAACCAGCGTCATATACATTTCCGTGCCTTCGTCGTCCGGTCTTTGGGTATCCTGCCGCGTCGCATACCAGAAAGACTTTTCCATCTCCTCACCATAGGCGTGCCGAAGCGAGTAAAACGATGAAAATTGGCGAGATGAATTAGTTTTCGGATCCGTCGTGACGACATCGTCGATCGAATATATCTCGGTCGCGCTTTGCCGATGAACATCGGGAATTACATGATATTCATACTTTCGGCGGGACAAATAAATCGGATCGGCCGTTCGCGAAAAGAGATTTACGATCGGCGTACACCCCATCTTAAAAGTTTCGGATGTGATTGGGGATTTGGGCGGTGTAATGTCCTTTAGCCGAATCAAAATATCAAAATGACTTCCAAATTTCTTGTCGATCGCCTGGTCAAGCCCGTAGACATCAAAAAACAGGAATTTGTATGGAAATGCAAAGTATTCGCTGAGCAATCTGTAGCCTGCAAACGATCGTTTCGTATAGGGCAGTATTGCCTCGTCTTCTTTGAAGCCAACTTCTTTAATGACATCGTTTGTCAATACGACCGGTTCGGCTACCTGAAGCTGAATATTTGTCAAAGTTTGCAAAGTCTTATTTCCGATCGGGGCTTCTTTTGCGGCAAATTCAACAGCCGAAACATGATTGAAGATCATCTCATAAAGCTGATAGACCAATTGCGGGTCACCATTTAGGTAAAATCTCAAAAATTTGGGCGGTTCCCCGGTCGAACCGAGCCGCATCTCGCTCAAATTAGAATCGCCAAAACACCGCATACTAAGACGTATCGTGCTTTCCGCAAATTTTCCGCGACCGTCTTTTGGGGCCGGGGATTCGAGCGCTGCATCTTCGATCTCGATCGGTACCAGCTGGGTGTCGTAGGCAGTTCGAAAACGGCAGGGAGTGCCCTCAACCGCACGAGAATTCAGCGTCGAGCCTCTGTCGAGGTTCTGAACGGCAGTCAATTTGTCGTTTGGTGAACCGTAAGTGGTTTGAGCGATCGCCATTGAGGGAATCGGCGCAAGATAATGAGGGTATAGGATGTTTAAAAACGACTCGGTGATCTCAGGAAGCTCGTCATCGAGTTTTAGGCTAACACGCCCCGTTAAGAACGAGAAGGCCTCGATCATCCGTTCTACGTGGGGATCTTCAACTTTTTCTTCGTCGATCTCCAGACGCGCGGCAATCTTGGGGTATTTTCGAGCAAACTCTGCCCCCATTTTTCGCAAGAAGACAAGTTCTCGCTCATAATAGCCTAGCAATTCATCGCGCATTGATTAGTCTGCGAACAGTATATTATAGCTGGGATTTAATTTCTATCTTTGTTTTACGTCGAAATCTCCGCTTCCGAGCTCCAATACCGTGTCAAAAACTATTGGTTCGGGCGTAGGTTCAACATCAAGTCGGGCCTCGATCTTAAATCGGAGCTGTTTGTCCGTATTATCAAACGGCTCAAGTGAAATTTTGAGGTCCAGGAATCTTGGTTCGAACGTTTTGATCGTCTTTTCAACGTCTTCAATAAGCGCCTTCTGAATTTTCGGATTCTTTATACTTATGCCGGTGAGATCGTGCAAACCATACACGGCCAACGAGTTATTTACCTCTTCCAGGGTATCTGGAACGTCCATCACCGTTTTGCGAGTGTTCAATAACCATTCGAGATCCCTTCTAACCGATTGTTTAAGTTCCTGCAGCGATTTGGACCGAGACTTGGCAGGTTCGGTAGAAATCCTCGGTTCAAAATCAAGTAGTCGGTCGATTATCGATGGCGTAACTTTAATTTCCAGGTCTTTTCGCGACATTTTTATATTTATCGGGTTAAAAGATATTGTGCGATATCCGGCGAAACGAGCATCATAGCTCGACAAGATTCGCAGGCTAAAAAAATTAGTTGCTCGCGGTTCCTCAGAACCGGCGAGCAACTGTTTATTTGGTTAGGCTCAATTAAACTTTCTTATTGAGCTTCAGGTCGTATCCAGCTTTAATTGAAGACTCGAGACCACCTTTCGCATCCTGCATCTTATAATCAAATTCGATCTTCGTGTAGTTGAAGGAAATCTGATCCATAGGAACCAAGTCTCCATCCGATCCGCCCGTTTGATATGAACTGATCAAGAGATCGGTAAACTTGATGATAAAGAACTCTTCCTGTTTTCCACCTGCTTTACGGCAAGTTAATACAGCTGAAGGGATATGTTCACCGGTTGCACACGCCAACATTAATTTGGGCGATGCTTTATTGAATTTCGTTACAAAATTAAAATCCTGCATGGAAACTTTTCCTGCGCCGCCGCCGCCGCCGAAGTGTTGTGATCCGGCGTTCGTTTCGCCCCATGACCATGATAAAACATCTATTTCTTTTTTGTGTTTGTCGTCGGAAGACTCCCCTTCAACTCCTTCAATCTTCAAGAAAAAATCTGACTGTGCCATTATTGTAATCTCCTTTTTGTTTGAACTCTTTGGTCAAACGTCTTAATTAGTTTTGATTTTCAAAGTAAAATCTCTATTTTAGAATCGCTCTTGAGTTTCTTTATTCTCATCGGCTACAGTTTTAAGACGCTAACCCAAAAGTTTTTTGCGAAGGTTTCCAAAAAAAACTTTTACGGTCAAAAAAGTTGCAGAAAGCCTTACTCTTTATAGAAAAAAGCAGGGACTTTCTGCAATCGATTCGAATCAACCAACTACGTGGCGTATCGTTTAGCCCTGTGCAGGCGGCGGAAGCTCAGCAACCAACCGTAATGAAACTGAAAGCTCATCCAATTGAAAATGAGGTCTCAGGAATGCTACCGCGCGATAACATCCGGGTTTGCCCGGAACCTCGGCGACATCTACCCGCGCTTCCCTCAGCGGATATTCGGCCTTAACCGATTGCGAAGCCGTGTCGTCTTCGGTCACATAATTCTTGATCCAGCGGTTCAAGAAATACTCTGCGTCTTTTCGCGACATAAAACTACCGATCTTGTCCCGCATCATTGCCTTCAGGTAATGAGCGAAACGCGAAACGGCGAGTATATATTGCAGCTGCGAAGATAAGCGTGCATTTGCATTCGCTTCATCGGTGTCGTATTTCTTCGGCTTGTTCGCCGATTGAGTTGCGAAGAACGCCGCATAATCGGTGTCCTTACAGTGCACCAGAGGGATGAAACCATTGTCGGCAAATTCTTTCTCGCGCCTGTCCGTGATCGCAACCTCGGTCGGACATTTCATCGCTACTTCGCCTTCATCAGTTCTAAACGTGTGCGTCGGAAGTCCGTCAACCAATCCACCGCCTTCAACGCCGCGGATCGCAACACACCAACCGTGCATTGAGAACGCTTCTGTCAAACGGGTACCGAGAGCATATGCCGCGTTAGACCACAGGTATTTCTTGTGGTCGGTTCCGTCGACATCTTCTTCAAAACGAAATGTCTCTGTTGGCCTTGTCGCCTCACCGTAGGGTTCGCGTCCAAGGACATGAGGAAGTGTAAGACCGACATAGCGTGAATCCTCAGATTCTCTAAAACTTCGCCACTTCATATATTCCGTGCGGTCGAATATCTTCGAAACATCCCTGACTTCAGACATTTCAGAAAACTCATCCCAGCCAAATAGATCGGCTGAAGCAGCACTCAAGAAAGGAGCGTGGGCTGCTGCCGCTACTTGCGACATGTTTTCCAATAGGGCCATATCTTGCGGATGATTTCCAAATTCGAAGTCGCCTATAAGAGCTCCATAAGGTGCTCCACCGAAGGTTCCATATTCTTCTTCATAGATCTTCTTGAACATGTTCGACTGATCGAATTCGAGCGCTCGCTCAAAGTCCTTAAGAAGCTCTTTTTTCGTACACGAAATCACACGAAGCTTGAGCATGTTGTTGGTAAGGCTGTTTTTAACCAGATGGTGGATTCCGCGCCAGGAGCCTTCCAGCTTCTGGAAATCCTCGTGGTGCATGATTTCATTCATCTGCGCCGTAACTAACCGGTCGATCTCCGCGATGCGGGCATTAATGGTCGCGTCCATGTTTTTGGACATCGTCAATTCGCCGCTCATCACCTGACCGACAAATTCGCCGATCATGTCCTTTGCACGCTCTTTTTGGAAATCGTCACGTGCCAATTTCCCCTCGGTCAAGATTTGATCAAGAAGACCAACTTCCTGTTCCTGTTCTTCTACTTGAACTTCTTCTTGTTTCTTTTGTTTAGCCATTTAATTTACTCCTCCTTTCCTGCGTCGTCATCCAAACCGAGTGTGTCGCTCAATTCTTTTTGCTTGTCAGCATCCGCAATGATGTCTTCCAACATAGTTTCCAATTTGTCGTTTCCATCCATTTTCGAACGCAGATCGGATAGTTTTTGACGTGCCTCAACCAATTTCCGTAGCGGTTCTACCTGCTGTACGATTTGATCGGGCTCGAAATCTTCGATGTTGTTGAAATTAAGCTCGATTCCCATCTTGCTTCCATCATCCTGCAGTTTGTTTTCGATCGTGTAAGCCAGCCTCGGCTTCATACCGGCCATAACTGCGTTGAAGTTGTCCGGATCGATCTCAACAAACTTCCTGTTTTTCAGCGCTGGCAATGGATCTTCCGGTTTTCCAACAAAATCTCCCATTACGCCAAGAACAAATGGTAGCTCTTTCATTTCAATCGCATCACCGACTTCCACATCGTAAGTAATTTGGACCCGTGGAGGACGAACGCGATCTAATTTCTTCTGTAAACTTTCTCTTGTTGCCATCTTTTATCTCCTTTCAATTAATATTTACTCTTTTATTCCGATTTTTATGTTTCACATATCGTACATCAGCAGGCTGTCATCAATCAATTTTTTTAAAAAAGGCCGCCAATTGCTTTACTTAAAGTTACCAATCCTCTTCCGCGGCAGCTTCTTGGGCTTCTTCACCGCCTTCATTGTTTTCTTCGCCCCAGGCGTCTTCAGCCCCTCCGGAGCCGAATCCTAAGGTTTCACGGAGCTGGCCAAGTACGGTCTCATCCTTTATGACCTCGGTGAGCCAACTGTCGAGAGGCATCCTGCCCCATTTCACCGCCCGATTAACCAGGTACGAGACCGGGCTATGGGGCTCGGTTTGTGAGAAGAATTTCGCCACCTCGGTCAAACGGCTCAATGCCTGGGCGCGATTTTTTATAGCACCACCGGCTGAAAATCCACCTGCATTTCCGCCACGATTTTCTCCTTCCACGCCGTCCTCCATTTCTGCATACTCGTCAACGGGATCGGGCTCTTCGCCCCGTTTTTTGTCCAGAAGCTTATCCGCGCGAGTTTGAATATCTTCAAGAGCCTTTTTCAAATCATTCATACTCGCGGCCTGCTTCGGATCAAACCATTTTTCCGCGACCTTGTTCAGAGTTTCGTATTCTTCCCAACATTCCTTGAGTACAAAATCCAGTTCCTCGTAAAATGCCCTCTTTGAAGACGCGACGGCCACCTTCCATTTATCTGCGGTCGTTCTGTTTTGTTTTTCGGCTATCTCCTTCAGCTCTGTGAATTTTTCGCGTTCAGCCGTATCAAGTGCTTCAATATTATCGGGAATATCGAATGTTTTTGCGTCACGATAGTCCATTAGACCGTAACCCCTCTCGGTGATCGGGGCCTTTAATGTCGAAAACGCTGCTTCCCGGTCCATCCATTCGATCGCATTGGCACGTCCTTCTTCGTCGCCTTCATCGACTTCAGGGAATGCTGTTTCCCAAAAGTTATCGATCAGGCCCGACATGAGTTTCAGGCTATCCCGCAAGCCTGCAAAACCGTGTTCTCTTATCAAAGACTCCGAAAGCCAGGCAGCAATTTGTAAGTCTTTGGTTTCATTCGCAAGAGTATTTGTCGCGATCTCGATCACTTTTTTATAGTCCGCTACCTTTAACTCGTGCTCCCATTCACCGAGGTTGAGATCATCGTCGGCACGACGTGCTTCATTGATCTCATCGTATACGCCCGAGTAGCGAACGCTCTCGCCAGCCGGGTTTTCATCCGATATCGGCTTCAACAGAGTCTCCAGGTCGATGACCGGCGGCTTGGACCGTGGGTCCGGTTCTTTTTCCGGCTCAGTTTCCCCGGTATCGGTTTCTTCCGGATCGGCTTCTTCGGTCTTGGTTTCCTCAGCCTCAACCTCTGGGGTCTCCTCTGCTGCCTCTTCGACCGGCTCTTCAGCCTGTTCCTCTACGTTTTCTGTTTCATCGCTCATTTATAGAAATCTCCGATGCCTCCGGCCCCGTCAATACTTCAAAAAAATCAACGGGATGCGGGTTTATCAATAGACACAATCTGCTTGCTTAAACTATAAAAACCTTTAAAGCTCTAAGAATTCCTTTTATTTGTACACCCTACGGTGGTTGTACACCCTACGGTGGACGAAAGGCTATATTTAGGCGCTTGTCGCCTCGTCCGCCAATTCTTCCCCGGCTTCTTCCTCGGATTCTTCCTCGCGAACAAACTCGATCGTTTTTAGTTCGGTCATCGGTATGTAGCCGCCCTCGTATTGAAACAGTCGAAGCCCTTCGCCGGCGAAGATGTCCTCTCCCAGTTCACGCCAGTCTGTGGCTTTTCCGAGCTTGATGTCCGCATTTTCATTCTTAAACGACTCTGCATACAGCGACGGCAAAAACATCTCTCCCTGGGTTCCGTTGGTCATCTCGATTTCGGCCTGTCGCCAGTAAACATCGCGCAGGCTGACAGCCGGCTCGAACTTAACGTTTTCGATTTGTTCGAATGGAAGCCAGGTGTACGAACCCTTGACGATCGCCTCAAATACGCACATCGTCATATCGTTGTAATCGCGTAGGTCGCCGGATTCTTCACCATTAACCTTGCAGCCAAAAACCGGCCGGGTTTCCTCTACTTTATCGAGAGTTTCGCGTGCTTTTGCGAGATCGTTTTCGCGAATATAAGTCATCGCTTCGAGCAAGCCCTCGACATAGTTTGGCGGCTGCATAAGGCATTCAGGAATCAATCCTTCCGTAAAGGCGCTGACGCGGTCACGCTCGGCCGAGAAATTTTGCTTGAAGATCTCAGATCCAACCATCGCGTTTATATCCTGCTGCCCGATCACCTCCAGCTGTTTTTCCGCCCTTTCCCAGTCTCCCGAGAAACAAGACAGCTCGAATAGAAATGTCCTTGCTTTCGTGTCCGTAGGCTTCGCTTTGACAAGATTTAAGGCTGCGTCGATCGCCCCGCTCAAATCTCCTTTATCAAGTAATGTTTTTGCTTCGTTCATAAATACCTTATTTACTGGCCCAGATCTGCCGGAGCTTTCACGCTTCTGAACAAGCTCTTGTCAAACAGATCACCGCCAGTTGGTTTAACCGTTGCTTCAACCGTTTTATCGCCCAATTTATACGTCAATTTGTACTCACCGGTGGGCAGTTTTTCCGGCGAACCTGCGTCGAAGAATTTAAATAGTCCCCAGGTGCCCTGGAATCTCAGCGGTTCAACGCTGCTGTCCTGCAGGAAGTTGCTCAGTGGTGCTCCCGGGTTTCCGGGCGGAACTGCAACATTAGCGTTCGGATTCGTGCCCGGAGTCGGAGTTGGGATCGGATTTCCTGATGTCGAGCTTTCCTCGCTTGTCGACGTATAGCGCATCACAACGCCGGTGCTTTGGCCTGCCGCTGCAGGGAATTTGAGTTTCACGGAGCCGGTCCCTTCGGATCTTATATTTTGACCGTCGATCACAATTTCGACGATCGCGTCCTTGACCGGAAGCAGTCTGAAATCATATTCAAAACTCGGACTCGCATTACCTGCAAACAGGGTTTTTTGTAGTCGGCGTGCATTGTTTAGATAGGTCACAAACTCACCGCTAAACTTGAGCGGACTTGACTCCTTGACGACCAGTTTTCCATCCTTCTCATCGAAATACTTCTGAATACCCCGATAGAACTGCTCAAAGGTACCGTTAACCGGATTTAAGTAGGCTTTCAGCTTTGTCATATCGGCCTCACCCTGATCATCAAATGGGTAACCGCTTTCGATGTCTTTAGCCAGAGGCACGATCTTTTGTGCCCAATCTTTTCTGATGCGATCAAGTACGCCGCCGCCGAGAAGAGCTTCAACATTAACGACCGGCTGCCGCAGAAGATTTGTCAACTCCTGGCCAGCCTGAGTGTCACCAAAAGCTTTTAGATAACTGGAAATAGTTCTGCTTGCCAGATTTATTCGCTTGGCTTCATTGGATTTCGGCTGTTCGAGTTCCTTGCCGATTTCCTCCAGCGTGCCTTTACTCTTTCCATCAAGCGTTTGGGCAAGGACTTCCATTTGATTGCCGTACTTATCGATCGGCAATGACTCGTTCCCGGCAGCCTCTTCTTTTCCGCTGCCGACAAATTTAAAGAGCGGACGGAAGTTCTTTTCAACCTCCGAAAGGTCAGCTTCTTCGCCGCTCGAACTACTCGACCAAAAACTCCTGATCCATTCCATCCACCCGACCTTTGCGGCTTCATCAGAAAGATTTGTGTTTCTCGCAATTTCCTCAAGTAGTTTTTTCATCGGGGAGTTTGCACTCGACAGGTCGTCAAGCGCGCTATTCATTTCATCAGCATTCTTAAACTCCTCAATTTTCGCGCTCTTGACGAGATTCAACCAGTGGTCGGTATAGTCCCTGAAATACCGCTTTTCAAGTTTTTCCATTTCGACCTTCTGCGATTCCGCGTCGTTTGACTCCTCGCCCATTACCCAATCGTCTTTCCCGAGATCCTCATCCGCTGTCGAGATCTTTTCTTTCATGAATTTGCGATAACCATCGACGGTATAAGCAAACGGAACCGGATAGGTTCCGGTTATTGTGGTTTGGCTTTCGCTGGCAAGGATCGTCTCAACTGATACCGGCGTTCCTTCATTGGAAACTTCGGCGGTGATCCGCGTCAGATGGCGTATATAATTCGGGAAAGCGAGAAGCTTCTTTCTTGTCTCTTTGACAATAGTTTCGCTCTTTTCGATCTTCGGGAAAGCGCTGAAGTCCCCGGAATACTCACTCTTTCGATCGACCTGTTTGAAATAAAACTTAAGCAGCTCCTTGGCAGTCTCTTCCTGATCAGGCGGGAGTTTTGCTTCGCTGACCCAGATTTTCTCGAGCGCGTTGGTCATCAGTGTAGCTTCAGCTACCTCTTCCCCGGCCTCGTTCTTCGCACCGGACCACATTAAATAAGCCTGAAACAACCCGAATTTCTCCTGAAGAATCTTCTCCTGGTCGGCCGACAAATTGTCGCTCGAACCGGACTCCTGCGAGCGCGAGAAGTTTTGAAGCTCGGTGATCAAACGATTTTCAGTTGGTTTGGCAAACCTTGGCGAGACCGCGTTGTAATACATGTTCATCAACCGTTCCCTTAATATGCGGTTTCCTGAATAAAACCCGAAACGCATATACCAGGGTGCACCGTTGCGCTCATAATCATCCAATCTTGCCAGTACCTTCTGCAGATCTTCGATCGCGACAACTTCCTGCCGGCGTTCACCCGCCGATTTATCAAAAGGATTTCTATCGGTTCCGTCTGCCTGAAGAATCGTTCTGACCCGGTCACCCTTCGCCTCCGCGTCTTTGATCAGCTCGTTATTCTGGTAAAGCGAGTTGGCTGAAAGGGCCAATAGAACAAAGGTAAGAAACGCGCCGAATATCGTCGCCAGCCATCCAAGAATCGGCGGCTTTTGCCTTTGTTCCTGAAACGTCTTGACAAGGTCCTTATCCCGCAAAACGACGTCTTGAAAAAGTTTTTTCGTGAAGTAAGATTTTCCGACCGTTTGGCCGATCGCCGCTTTCTTGCCGCGCGCCTTTGATTTCTCCAAAGGAGACGCGGTGAAATAGAAGCCGCGCAGGAAAGGGCTTTCACTAAACGGGTTTGGTCTGAAAAGAGTCGTTACAAACGTCCCCAATTTTCGGCGCGCCGAGCTAAAATGCAGCGGAAAATTAAAAATCCTGAGCTGCCGGGTTGGCGAGAAAGGTGCGGAAAGACGAATCAGGCGCCGTTTCATTACCGAATCCTGCAGGATCTCGTATTCGCTATCAAAAAGAGCCTGGGCGTTGTCGGATTTCTCAAGCGGTATGGTCGTTCCCCAAACCAGATTCTCCGCCTCTTTCTTCGATGTTGAAAATGAATCCCTGAATCCTTCGATCGCGTCGGCATTTGTAAATACAAGGTAAACAGGAAATTTGGTTTTGAGGGCTTCTGTCGTTTCGTCGAGCTTGGTCCGGACAGTCTTTGCTAATTCCTCGATCTCACGGCGATCAGATTTTAGTATTCTCTCCGTATTCACGGCTAACAGGAAACCATCGATCGGGCGCTTTTGCCGGTGCTTCTTTATGGTTTCCATGATCGAGGTCCATTCCTGCTCGTCGCCGCCCTCGGTTTGAAAACGCCCGGCGGTATCTACAAACACGGCCTCGCTGGTTACGCGCCAATCCACCTCACGGGTTGGACGAACCAATTTTTGTTCGGATTGTCTTTGGCTGGGGAGAGATTGAAAATTCAGTCCTGAGGATAGGATGAGGGATGATTTACCGCTTTTCGGCATCCCGGCAACGACATACCAGGGAAGGGAATATACCGATTCCTTTCCACTTGCGGCTAATTTCGAGCCTTTGAGAAATTCTACTACTTCCTGGGCGCCCTTATCGACATCCTGATTTGCTTCTACGCGCTTTGCCGCTTTTTCAGGTTTGCCATCTTCCTCTACCTCACCTTCTTGCTCTTCAGCCTCGGCTTCGGCCGCCAGCCTTTTCTTTTTTCGCCGTCTGGCAACGTAGCTTCCGACTAAAGCAAAGGGCAGGGTCAGCAACACCATCGCTATGATCGCGATCCGGTAGGTCATACTGGCCCCAAACGTATCACCTAAAAAGTATACCGCGACCGTCACTACTCCATAAAAGCCAAACATACCGCTTAGACCGAAGGCATATTGTAGCTGACTCATTTGGTAACCCATATTTTACGAACCCACAATCTGCAAGACTTTTTTCTCTACCAATCTCCCCGTTTAATCCAAAACCTACATCTCTAAATTTCTCAGCGCCAGGCGTAGAAACTGCGATGACGCCAGGAACATAGCCAAATAAATAACTATCGCTAATGCTAGACCGCCAAACGCGCCAATTTTTGCCCAAGCCGGCATACCACGTTTTTTCGGAGGCTCGGGTTGATCATTTGCCAGCCAATTCGGAGACAGCTCCGTTGGAACAATTTTACCGGCTTTTACGAGGGCGTTCGCGGTTTTCTGCATGATCGAGAGGAATTTGTCCTGCTCATAGACCGCATATTTACCCTTAAATCCCAAAAGCATGCAGACGTAGTAAACTTCCACTGCATCAGCGGTTACTTTCATCTGTTTGAGCATCGCATCGAGCTTGTCGAAGAATTTATTGCCGGCAAGTTGTTCGCCAAAGTATTCGAGTTGGAGTGCATTCTTTTCCCATTCGTCTCGAAGTGGAAAATTGTTAGTCAGTACGGTTTCGTCAATAAACGCCGCCAGGGCAAATTTGGAAACGCGGACGATCTTATGGTTGATGCGGTAGCGTTCAGCGCGCTTTTCAAAGTCGTCGAGCATTTGAACGAACTTTGGGCGAAGGTTATTGGAAGGCTGCACAATTCCCGCACGCAATCTCAAGATCAAATCAAAGATCGGACCCGCAAACCGTATTAAATCGTTACTTGATGCACTCCTTGATCGCTTGCTCATACGCTCTTATCCCATACTTATTTTGCCTTCACGGCGTAAAGTTCAAGTTTTTCGTCTGGTATCTCTTCGGGTACATAGATTGAAATGACCTTCGAGCCCTTTATTCCATCCCAATACGGACCAACCGTGTCCAATGTAAAATACTGAAATCCAACCCTCGCCGGAATCGGTGCCGGCGGCGGACTCGCATGCGTTAATACAACCCCTGGCAGCGCGGAACCGATGATCGTATCAATAACATCACGGGAACCGATCTTGACGACGCGCGGAACACCCTCCATCAATTTTGATTCGGCCAATTTTGCTTTTACGCCGAGGTAGAAACCAGCATTCTTGAATAATCGCTCATCTTCAACCCGTCCCACATATAGCGTCTCTCTCGTTTTCTCAAGAGGAATCGGAACACACCGGCTTGGAATTACGGTTTCAAGCAGTTCCCTAAGCTGCGCGGACAAAGTGCTAAAGGTAAAATAAAGATCGTCGTGGTCATATTTTACAATATCTTTTGGATGTTCTTCGATAGAAAAGGTCAAAAGCTGACCGACCAATCTGATCATCTCCTTATATAACTCTTCCGGATGCAATAGCGGAGAACGGAAATAATGCGACATCGCCGGTATCGAAGAATTAATCGTGTGAAGCAGCCAGAAAACAGCAACCTCCGAGGTTGTAAAATCGGCAAGCGAAGCATTTTTTTGCCGCCTCTGTTCACCCAACGAGCTGCTCTTTGTGATCAACACCTCAACCAGCTGACGCAGCATATTCACAAGCCACGACGAT
>JABDJV010000350.1 GCA_013003295.1 Pyrinomonadaceae bacterium
GAATAATAATCGTTCCAAAGAATGCGACGATCAATGACGGCACCGTGATCTGATCAAGAAACTCAATTTTTCCCTTTTTTTCTCTTAACGACGTAGCTGTCACGCGCCTTCACGGCAACCTTTTTTCGGTTGACCTTAACTTTAATACGCCTCCGTTTGCCAGCCGCTTTTTCTTCGCTCGGATAATAACCAAGACTATAGAATTCCCTTAATTCGCTGGCGATCTTCGAAAAGGCCCGGGCGAGGGTCGATGGATTGTTAGCTTCATAGACGCGGCCGCCGGTTCTCTGGGCCATTTGATCCAAATATTTTTCCGCCCGTGCGTACTCTTCCTTCGAAGTTCCCGATCCGGGCAAGGACCGTGTCGGCCTTCCCGTACCGATCGTTCCGGTCGGCAAAGGAATCGAAAGCGGTGATCTCGGCTGAGTTCCTCCGGTTGGAATCCTGCTGCCGTTTGCGGTCGTCGTCGTTTGTGTTTGAGGATCTCTTATGATCACTCGACCGCTTTGAATTGCCTGCACGTCGGCAAACGTATCGTACCGTATCGGATAAATAAGTGAATCGAGTTCCATGGCATCGCGCAGATTTTTGCGGTCATCTGATTCTTTCGAGGTTGTGTCAACTCCGTCGGTAAACAGTACGATCGCTTTACGACCGTTAACCTTGGCAAGTCGTTTATTGATCACGAAATCGACTGCCTGGTAAACGCTGGTCCCTGATCCGATTCGGGTTTTTATTATCGCCTGCTCCAGTGTTTTCCGGTCGCTAGTCGGCTCACACAAAATATGAAGCGCTTCATCAAATGAGACCACCATAACCTTGTCGTTCGGGCGTAGTTCGGATACAAACGTTAGCGCAGCCTGTTGAATTTCATCTATTTTAAATGTGCTCGAATAACTCATGTCTAACACGAGCGCTACGGTAAAAGGCTTCTCTTCGTTTGAAAAGTAGGTGATCTCCTGCGGGAGTTTGTCTTCGAGAATATTAAAATCCGCTTTCGCGAGCCCGCTTACAAATCTTCCCTGACGGTCCAAAACCCTAACCGGAACCGTAACCAGATCTGTATCGACAGTAATGATCTCATCATCGGTTTCGATTGATTCATCGATAACATCATTTACAAATTCGGGCTTCTTCTTTTTTTCTTCCGGACGCTTGTTTGCCTTTTTTGTATTCCCGGGGATCGGCCGACTCGCCTGCGAAAAAACGCTGACGGGGACAAAACAGAAGAGTGCGATCGCCAAACTTAATGAATATTTTTTCATCTTACCTCGAATTTGAGTATATGATGCTTCTATACAACTGAAAAGCTGTAGAGAAACTTTAAATCTTTTGTAAATACTGCAACAATGCGCACTTTACTTAGCCGGATATTTATCTGCAATATTCCTCGAACAGATCCGAGAAAAAAATGATACTTTTTTAATTTAACTGACGCTTTCGCAAATAAGAAGTGAAACTTTTATGGAATGCCATTGCAGGAAGTATACGTCAGCAAAGAAGGAGAAAAAAATGAATGAACAAGAAAGTAAAAGAGTAGCAGAACAACTTTATGAGACATTTAACAGCGGCGATGTCGAGGGTTTCCTGAACCTGTTTTCTGAGGATGCCCATTGGAATTCACCAGATATTGAAAACGTTCCGCTCGAATCTAATGTGACCGGACGCGACAAGATCGGCGAATTTATTACAAAAATCGATGAATTTGAGGAATTCCTGAAGATCGAACCAAAGGAGTTTATTACTCAAGGCAGCAAAGTCGTGGTATTAGGCGAATTGGAAGTCCGATCCAAGATCACAGAAAAGCAGTACAATACGGGCTTCGCGCACATTATCGAGGTCCGGGACGGGAAAGCCATCAGCTTCCTCGAATACTTTGACAATGCCGCCGCCGGCCGAGCGCATTCCGCAGCAAGAGCTGCATAAGAATCAGAAGTGAATAACTCCTCCCCTCCTTAGAAAAGGAGGGGTGGCAGTCGCATAGACTGACGGGGTGGTTGGAGTGATTTGTTCCACTTACCTGAAGGTGAAGGAACAGTCGCCCCGCGATAAATCGTCCCCCCTCCTTAGAAAAGGAGGGGTGGCAGTCGCATCGACTGACGGGGTGGTTGGAATGATTTGTTCCACTTACCTGAAGGCGAAAGAACAACCACCCCGCCATAAATGGCAGAGGCTGTTTGAAAAGTCAAAATAAGCGGCAGAGCCGTAATTAGAAATTAGCCAGACGTGAAACGTCTGGTCAGGAATAAAATAATGAAAAGCCCTGAAAGGGCGCAACAAATGGGGCCTCTACCGCACCTTCAGCGCGGCAAACCATTTTCTGATTATTCCAGACGCTTCACGTTTGGCTACTTTCTTATGCGCCGCTTCGCGGCAAAATGGACACTTCAGACAACCTCAGTATTTGTTGAATAAATTTCAACTGAGGTGAGCCAAGATAGAAATTTTTTGATTAACAGGAGAAAAAATAAATGGGTTCAAATCCTGGAACAAGATTAACGAATTAAGCTACTGCCCCGGTGGGATTCATTTGATAGACGGAGGATTTACTCTATCTAAATACAGCTTTTGCGGGAAACTGCACAGAACAAGCGTGCAAAAGGTTCAGGTTTAATTCGCCGATTCGATAATTATTCAACAAGAAAATGAAGGAGAATGAAAAAGCTATGAAAACATTAATTGCATTTCACCAACTAGAAGACGGAGATCATTGGGCAAAAGCCTGGCATAAAGGCGAAGGCGGACGGCACGAAATGTTTGCGAAGGTGGGCGCGAAATGTCGCACATTCCGCGATGCGAAAAATCCGGATTCGGCAGCCGTATTGATAGACGTGCCTGATATGGAGGCATTTGAATCGTTAATGGCTTCCGATGAAGGGAAAAAAGCGATGCAGGAAGACGGTTTGAAAATAGAAACGATGCGTATGTTGGAAGAATTTACGATAGAATAAATAAAGAACAGATCGACTGAAAGTAAGAAAAGATTGTGGGTTGCAGGATGCTTTGGGCCTCATCTCGAAGTTTTTTTCGACAAAAAGCGTTGAAAACTGCGTCCCTGAGGCCTTTCGGAACGTTCTGGTCGGAGGATCATAGGACTCGGTATGTACCGGGGTTGGCAACGTATTTTAAGAATTGATAATAAACCCTTAAATCAATCGCAGGAGAAACTGTATGAATGACGAAAAAATTGTGCTGATCGCACGTCTTAAAGTGAGGGCCGATAAGATAGAGGAATTAAAGACAGCCGCACTGGCGATCGTTCCGGATTCCAGAAATGAAGCGGGCTGCCTGAATTACGACATCCATCAATCAATCGAAGACAAAACCGAGTTCTTTTGGCACGAAACTTGGAAAAACAAGGCTGCTCTTGACGAGCACTTTGCCACACCTTTTTTTGGCGAGTTCTTTAAGGTCGTCGAAAAGATAGCGGAAGAACCGCCGCAGATAAATTTGACAAAAAAGATCAGCGACTAGAAAAACTTCTGCGCGTCACAGAAATTGGCCCGCGAAATACCCGAAATTGCACGAAAAGTTTTCTTCTTGGTTTCTGACTTTTCGCGTTTATTCGCCTATTTCGTGGGCAATCTTCTTTAATTCGGCTTCCGAAGCCGGTAAAACGGCACGCCCGGAAGATCCCATCAGGAACAATATCTGCTAATCAAGAGATTTTCGGTGAAACTGAGTTTCACGTTTGAAGTTATGTTCCCTTACCGACGATATATGTGTTCTTCGTTCTCACAACCAGATTCGGCCTTGAAACACGGACGCGAATCCTCTTTCGCTCGCCCTCTTCACCGGCAACCTCGGGATAATAACCGATCGAATATTGTTTTCGAAGCTCTTCGGCGATACTTCTGAAAGCCGCGTCGAGATTGTACGTCGTGTCCGCGGAGAAAAAGCGTCCGCCGCTATAGCTGGCAAGCTCATTTAAGTATTCTTTTCCTTTTCGGTATTCCTCGGCACTCGTTCCCGCACCACCGGATCCTACCCGGACATTTCCACCAGTCATAATTCCGCCGAGTATGTCTATCAATATATTCCCAGAACTTCGCGGCACGCGGCGTGGGATATTCCTACCGCCGCCCCTGGCGTAGCCGTTATATGTGTTGTAATGGATCGGATAAATCAATGCATCGACCTCTTCAACCTGCCTGATGGTCGTGTGGTAATTCGCACGTCTCGACGTTGTGTCGACACCGTCGGTAAACAGCACGACCGCTTTTCGGCCTTTAACCTGCCGCAATTCCCGTGTGATCGTTTTGCTGACAGCATCGTAAAGACTGGTACCGCCGCCAAATCTCGCTTGATTTATTGCGTAGCGCAGCTGGCTTCTGTTGCTTGTTGGCCGACTCAGTATCCGGTATTTCTCGTCAAACGAAACAACCATTACTTTGTCGTTATTCCTAAGCTGATTCACAAAAGAGATCGCTGCACTTCTGATCTCATCGATCTTATATTGAGTTGACGGGCTTACGTCGAGCATCAGAACAACCGTAAAAGGCTTTTCGACTGACTCGAAAAACTCGATTCGCTGCTCGACGCCATTTTCATAGATCTTGAACTCCCGCTTGTTTACGCCGGCTACGAATCTTCCGTTGCGGTCCAAGACCGTTACTGGAAGCGTCACGTAATTGGTCTCGATCTTGATGATCTCGTCGTCTTCTTCCGCCACTTCGGGCTCAACGCTCTGGTTTGTTTGTGTACTTGGCTGCTTTCCTGTGGTGTCGGTCAGGACGGGAGGTCTTCGTCCGGATTTAGCGTTTGGTGTTTCATTTTTCAGCACGGGCGGCTTAGAACCCGTACCCGGTTCTGTCACCGGCGTTTTCGTGGGAGTCTTTACAACTCTTGGACGTGTCTTCTTCCCCGCCTGGGCATAAAGCGCAACGCAAGACAGACCAAGAACAACCAAAGCCGCTAAAAACCTATTCATTTTCAATTCTCCAAGCTAAGTTTAACTGCAATTAAAACGGGGAAAGTAACGGCAGTATGATTATAATAGAAGAGTTTGAGATGTCTTTAAAATCGAGTTTGGTCCTGCGATCCGGAATTCTCGCCGATCTTACTAAACAGCCCATAATTACGGATCAATTATCTCGTAACGAATCCATAAAATCGGACGCAAATCGATGGAAGTTCTGGCGGGTGCTTTTGAGGTCGGCAAACGGAAGATTTCTGTCATGCGTGCGATTGGTAAGCAAGATATAAATTCGCTCATTCATTGGATCGATCCAGAGCGACGTCCCGGTAAATCCCAGATGCCCAAAACTGTCCTTTGACAGCGCTTCTCCGGCGGTCGAATCATCGGTCTCCGCAAGCTGAAAACCCAGCGAGCGTGCCTGATTTAAACCCGGAGTAAAATTGGTGCGAAAAAATTTGCAAGTCTCGGGCTTTAAAATAGAAGTCGATTCCGCGAGAAATTGTTTTGCTATCATTAAAACCTCGGGCGCACTCGAAAACAGCCCTGCGTGGCCGGCGACTCCGTACAAGAAATAACAGTTGTTATCGTGGACTTCTCCCCAAATGAGATCTGCTCTGAATTTGCCGGAAGCCTCTTCTGAGATAGGTTGTTTGAGGTAGCCGAGCTCGATACAAGTTTGCTTCTCGTAGTTATTTCCTTTTTCGCTGGCAGCGATTCGAGACCTGATTATCGGCGGCGGATTAAAGAACGTCTCTTTTAGATCCAGGGGTTCAAATATCTCTTTGCGTGCCAAATCATCAAGCGGCAACCCTGAGATCTTCTCAGCTAAAAACCCCAAAAGCAGAAAGCTGAAATCGCTGTACACGACCCTTTCACCGATCGGATTCAAAAGCGGATCGCTTGCGATTTGGCTGAGAACGTTTTTTCGATTCGAATGGTCGTTCTTTGTTAGATAAAAAGGCTTCCAGGCCGCAAAACCGGAAGTGTGGGTGAGCAATTGTTTGATCGTTATCCCGTCTTTTTCGCCGATTTCGAATTCCGGAAAATATTGCGCGATCTGATCTGAAAGATCGATTTGATCATCTTCGATGAACTTAGCGATCAATAACCCCGTTACCAGGACCTTGGTCAGCGAGGCCAGGTCGTAGATCGTCTCCATCGATGCATCGATCCTTTCAGGTCCAGCGACCGCCCGTCCAAGCGCGTCTTCCAATACCGGGACTCCCTTTTCGGCAACTAAATAGACCGCCGATGGAAAATCGCCTTGCTCAATCCTCGAACTCAGGAAATTGGAAACTTCATTCTTCATACATTCAGGCGGCTGGTATGGGTTTCGATCTTCTCGAGGACTTGAAGTGCCAAATCGAGCGCTCGTCTTCCATCTTCTGCTGTGATCGGCGGAATATGATCATTTCGAATAACACTTAAGAAATCACTAAGCTCAGCTCTCAGCGGCTCGACATCTTCAACCTCCAAACGGTTGATATCAATACCCAAAAGCGGATGGGCGGCCTTCGGGTCCAGCGATGTGATCGACGCAAATTTTGTCACGTAATCCAAAACAACATAGCTTTTTGTTTGATAGAAACGCGTTTTCCGGATCTTTTCGGTTCCAACCCTTGATGAAGTGATGTTTGCAACCGCCCCGTTTTCGAATTCGATTCTCGCATTCGCCGCATCGACTTTATCCGAGAGTATCGGAATTCCAACCGCATGGATCGATTCGCACTTTACATCTTCGCCGACGAGCCATTGGATCGCGTCAAGATCGTGGATCATTACGTCCAGTACGACGTCGACATCCAGCGAGCGGTTGGGAAAGGGTGAAACGCGGTGAATCTCAAAATATAGCGGGTTGGTAACATGCGGCCTCAGGGCAACCATCGCCGGATTGTATCTTTCCAGATGCCCGACCATTATTTTTGCTCCCGATTCCCTGGCCGCTGCGATCATCTTGTCGGCTTCTTCAAGCGTTCGGGCGATCGGTTTTTCGACCAGGCAATCAACCCCTTCTTTTAAGAAAGCGCAGGCGATTTCGCAATGAGTCTCAGTAGGGGTAACTATGGAAACCGCATCAACTCGTCCGAGCAAGTCTTGCCAATCGGTAAAATATGCACACGAATTCTTCTCTGCGATCTCCTTTGCGGTTTCTTCATTTGCATCACAAACCCCGACAAATGCCGAACCGCCGGAGGCAGCGAGTTCGGCATAATTTCGGGCATGATGCCGGCCGAGACTTCCAACTCCGATCACAGCAGTCCTGATATTCTGATTACCTTCATTTTCCATAGTTTGAATGCAAAAAACTTTTGAGCAATACTTACATTTTCCTTTATGTTAGACCAAATCAGAAGGCAAGAAAAACTGACCTGGATACTGTTTGCGGCTGTCGTGATCGTGCTCTATCTCTTTGCCCTGGACCTTCCTTTGCTGGGACCTGATGAACCGCGATATTCGCAGGTGGCGAGGGAAATGTACGAGCGCGGCGATTGGGTCACAACGACGCTCGGCGGTTATAACTGGTTTGAAAAGCCGGCCCTTCTCTATTGGCTGCAGATCACATTCTATAACCTCTTTGGCGTGTCGGAGTTCTCCGCCCGCCTTGGTTCGGCTTTGTTTGGTTTAGGAACGATCGGATGTCTTTTCGTATTGGGAAGGCAAATTACCGCGGAGGTGCGGAGACGCGGAGAAGAAATCAAGCTGGTCGCAAACCAAAACTCTGAACTCCAAACTCTGAACCCTGAACTACCCTTATGGCTCGCCCTTGTGGCCGCATCTTCTATCGGTCTGATCGCCTTTTCGCGCGGTGCAAGCTTCGACATCATCCTTACATTTCCGATCACGGCATCGCTGGTTTCTTTTTTCGTTTGGGAAATTAGCCACAGAGCGCGGGGAGTTTCGGATGGGGAAAAAGAAAAGTTCTCCCTGCTCTCGGTGCCCACTGTGGCTATTTTCCTTTTCTATTTCTTCATCGGTGTCGCACTGATCGCCAAGGGTCTGATCGGAATCGTTTTTCCTTTTGCGATCGTATCCTTCTATTATGTTTTACGCTGGAAGCTACCCGGCAAGCCTCTGATTTTGAGCTTGTTCTGGGGAACCATTGTCAGCATTCTCGTCGCGTCGGCCTGGTATCTGCCGATGTATCTCGTAAATGGGTGGGAGTTTATTGACGAATTCTTTATCCAGCACCACTTCAAACGATACGCCTCGAATAAATACCTGCATCCTCAGCCATTCTGGTTCTTTTGGGTTATTCTGCCGGCGATGACGATACCCTGGATTCCGTTTTTCGGTATCGCCACCTGGAAAACGATAAAAGAGATTATTTCCCGCAAAGGCGCTAAGGTGCGAAGCGAAAACCAATCACCAACAACCTATTACCAATTACGCGTCTTCGCCCTTGCCTGGATTCTTGTTCCGCTTGTTTTCTTTTCGTTTAGCGGATCAAAACTTCCCGGCTATATCCTTCCGTCGCTCCCGGCGGCATGTATTCTGGCGGGAGAGTATATCTCGCGATTTGTGGGAAAGAATTCGGCGCGAAAACATTTGCTGCAGATATTGGCGTTTCTAACTTTTCTAGTCGTCGCGATTCTTCTTCAATTCGCTCTTCCAAGATATGCGGTAAACGATTCGGTTAAGGGCCTCGTGACGGCAGCAAACGAAAGGGGATATACGGCGGAGAAGATCCTCAATTTCAATACGATCTCGCACAGCATCGAATTTTACGGGGCAAACAGGCTCTTGCGCGAAGACGACGGTAAGCAAAAACGATTTGATAAAGCCCTGGAAATTGACGAATATATGAAAGCCGAAGAGGCGCGGCGAGTATTGGTGTTAGCGCCCGTCCAGTTTGAAAAAGGATTGAAATTGTCGGAATCGCTCGAAGTCACAAAGATCAGGCAAAATAGTGAATTGGGAATATTTTTGATCGAAAGAAAATAATATGGAAATCAAACAAGACGATATAGTTTTAGTTGTGCTTCAGAATCCGCGAGAAAAGATTTGGGGAATGCTGCGGGAAATCAATCAGGCGGGGGTTTTTGTGCGAGGAATCGACCTAAACTCGTTTGAAGAGCTGATCAAAGCAACGGCAAATAAGACCCCGTTCTATGGTCTAAGCGAGCAGTTTTTTCCTATGTGGAGAATCGAAAGAATCGCCAGAGACGACGCGGACGGCGATATTCCGTCGATGCAGCAGCAGTTTGAGGATCGCACCGGTCTTCTTTTTGCTGAAGTTTAAACAGCCGCTTTGTTAGTCAAAAAACTCCGGCTCCTCGGAAGTCCGGCCTTTTCGAACGGGTGATTTGTACCCTTTGCCAACAATATACTTGTTCTTTGTTCTGATGACCGTGTTCGGGCGCGTTATACGAACCCGTACGTTTCTGATCTCCCCTTTCCTTCCGACATCTTCCGGGTAATATCCGATCCAATACTGCTTGCGAAGTTCCTCGGCAATATTTCTAAAAGCGGAATCAAGATTGGCCGTCGTATCCGCCTCAAAGATCCTCCCACCGCTGGAATGGGCCAGCGCGGATAAATACGACTTTCCACGGCTATATTCCGCGCGGCTTGTCCCCGCGCCCGTCGCTCCCCTGCGTCCAACATTATTGCCGGCGCGAACATTGGACCTGTTCGTACTTCTCACCCCTCCGACAAAACTGTTGTAAGTGTTGTAGCGGATCGGATAAAAAAGGGCGTCAACTTCTTCAACCTCTTTGATCGTCGTACGGTAGCTCGCACGGCTCGAGCTCGTGTCGACTCCATCGGTAAACAAAACGACCGCCTTTCGTCCTTCAACCCTATTCAGCTCGCGTTTTATCGTATTGCTCACCGCTTCGTACAAACTCGTTCCGTAACCGAACCGTGCGCGGTAAATCGCATCCCGTATTTTATTTCTGTCGCTCGTCGGCTGAACGAGTAATTGATAGCCATAATCAAATGCAACGACCATCACTTTATCGTCAGCTCGCAGCTGATTGACAAAGGTATATGCAGCCCTTTGGATCTGTTCTATTTCAAAATGGGTCGACGGGCTTACGTCGAGAAGCAGGACAACCGTAAACGGCTTCTCAACCGTGACGAAATACTCGATCGTCTGCTCAACCCCATTGTCATAAACCGAAAATTCACTCTGATCGACCCCGACAACAAAACGCCCGTTTCTATCAAGTACCGATACCGGGAGCGCGACTAAATTGGTGTCGATCTTTATGATCCCGCCGTCATCTTCATACGATTCCGAATTGGACGTCTGCGGGGTGCTCCCTACGAGCGTTTGAGAGCTGGGTGGTTTTTTAGTTGTTGCATCTAGAAGCCCCGGCAAATTTTTCACCGCCTTTTGTGACGAATCGTTTTTTATTGCCGGTCGTTTAGAAGGGTTCTCGGCGGGGGCGGTTGGAGCCGGTTTTGGATTTTTTACAACCCTCGGCCGTGTCTTTCTCCCCGATTGGGCAAACGAGATGACCGCGATCAGACTCACAATGGCCAGCGCTGCAGCAAATTTATTCATCTTCAATCTCCAGTTCTTGCTGTTAAAAACCAATTCGGCGGTGTTTGAATTTAGGATTAACCAAGTTGATCATAAGATGCCCAAAGAATGGTCACTCAGCGTTTCAACCTTGGCGATATACCTTGTATAAGCACGTTTTGAGAACTCTTCCAGCATTCTAGCATTTATTAAAGAATTATAACCTTTCTAACTGCCTCTAACTGAATCACACTGCCCGATGTTTGGTCGGCCGCGTTTTTAAACTGCGTCGATGCAGTGATCTGCAGGATCCCAATGGAATATACGACAAGGCCCGCTGCAAGAAAAAGCAACGATTGTGAAATAAAGCTTGCACAATTTTTCTTTTTGCTCTAACTTAGGAAAACATTTTCACAAATCCCCGATATATAGCAGTGTTTCACTTGTGAAACACGATTTCACTTGCTATACTCCTATCTGTTAACAAAATTCTTTTAATAGAAAAGGAGTGGAGAAAAGTGACTATAGGAGCGGCTAAAATGAGTATAGATAAAGGAAAAGCGATCGAATCCGCATTGGATCAGATCGAAAAGAAATTTGGAAAGGGATCGATCATGCGTCTGGGCGAAACTCCCAGGGATGATGTCGGGGCGATCTCAACACGTTGTTTGAGCCTTGATGCGGCGATCGGAGTCGGGGGATTTCCGCGCGGCAGAATTGTTGAAGTTTACGGGCCGGAAAGCTCGGGTAAAACCACGCTGGCCCTGCAGGTGGTTGCGTCGGCGCAGGAATCCGGCGGGATCGCTGCTTATATTGATGCGGAGCATGCGCTTGATCCCGTTTACGCACAGAATCTGGGTGTAAACGTCGACGATATGCTTGTCTCGCAGCCAGATTCGGGTGAGCAGGCGCTTGAGATCGCCGAAACGTTGGCGCGCTCAAACAGCGTCGATGTGATCGTCGTCGATTCGGTTGCGGCACTTGTTCCGCGTGCGGAGCTCGATGGCGAAATGGGTGATTCTCATATGGGTCTGCAGGCAAGGTTGATGTCGCAGGCGCTTCGAAAGATCACGGCGATCGTGGCGAATTCGAACACGACGTTTATTTTTATCAACCAGCTGCGCCAGAAGATCGGGGTATTCTTCGGTTCGCCGGAAACTACGACCGGCGGAAAGGCTTTAAAGTTTTACGCGAGTGTTCGTCTTGATATACGCCGCATCGGCGCGATCAAGGAAGGCGATAAGATGGTTGGAAACCGCACCCGTGTAAAGGTCAAGAAAAATAAGGTGGCACCGCCGTTTCAGGAGTGCGAATTCGACATCATGTACGGCGAAGGAATCTCGCAGGAGGGTGACCTGATCGATCTCGCGGTAGATAACGGCATCGTTCAGAAAAGCGGCGCGTGGTTTTCGTACGGAGAAGAAAGATTGGGACAGGGACGCGAAAAGGTGCGCACACTTCTAAAAGAAGACCGCGATATATTCGAGCGTATAGAAAAAGAGGTGAAGGTAAAACTGGGTTTGATCGAAGGTGATCGGGCCGAAAAGACCGAAACGGAAGAAGTTGCCGAAAGCGCATCAGCCTCGTAAAGCACTGAAAATATTGCCTTTAACATAAATGTGCCAATCTAATTGTCGAATCATTGGAAGACAATGACCGAAATCAAATTGGCACGGGCAGGTTTCAAATGAAATAACAGTAGTTTACATGGGCGTAACACTACTGCAG
>JABDJV010000353.1 GCA_013003295.1 Pyrinomonadaceae bacterium
ACACTACACCTATCTGCAAATCTGATTTTTTGTAAATTAATCCTTTAAAACTTTCTTATCAAAACTGCCCCGCCAACAATAAGCAGCACTCCCAAAAACCGCTGAATATTGACTTCTTTTACCGGAACTCCCAAAAAACCATAGTGATCAAGGACGAGTGTGATCAGCATCTGTCCGGCGATCAGGAGGCTAAACGTGAGCGCAACTCCCAGCTTCGGGACGAGCACAACGGCGGATGCGACAAAAAACGCCCCAAGAAAACCTCCCGTCCACGAAACAAGCGAAGCGTTCTTTAGCTGCGCCAAATTGCCCAGTGGGACCCCAGTAAGGAGTATGTAAACCAAAAGTGCCAGCGTCCCCACTACGAAAGAAATAAATGCAGCGAGAATCGGACCATTCACCTCGTTCGCGAGCTTACTATTTATCGCTGCCTGAGTCGGCATCATCATTCCCGCAACGATCGCCAGGACGATAAAAAAATATGAGTTAAAAAAGGTCATCTCGATTTCATCAAGCAATTCCGACTGCCAAGTATTTCTTTGGAGTGCATTACGGCGGCGTTAATATTCGATCTTATTCGGTTTTTTCTGCCAACTCTCAAAAACCGGCAATGCCAGATCCCGCATGAAATTGATCGTTTCTATCTTGCGGTCGGCGATCTCTCCGGCGATCTCATCGTATATGAACTGGTCGTCGAATCCGACCTTGGCGGCATCCTCGCGCGTACAGGCATAGAGGATCCGATCTGGTCTGGCCCAGTAGATCGCACCCAAACACATCGGACATGGCTCACAGGAGGTATACAAAACACATTCCTCGAGTTGAAACGAGTTAATGGCCTTGCAGGCTTTCCGTATCGCCATAACCTCGGCATGGGCCGTTGGGTCGTTCATTGAAGTAACGCAATTCCAACCCGCGCCGATGATCTCGTCTCGCCGGACAACGAGCGCTCCGAAGGGTCCTCCGGCGTCGGAATCGACACCTTTCTGAGCGAGCCGAATCGCTTCCAGCATAAATTTTCGGTCGTTTTCCATCATCTATCGGATCTTTCGCTAGATTCTATAAGCAACGATTTTACCATCTTTTAATGGTCAGACTTTGGGCTCTCTTTGTTGGGATCGAATGGTTTTGACAACTTGGCTCTTACACGGTGTTTTCCAAGCTCGTTATAACTATATTTTTCGACAATATCCGCCGGGGCGATCTCAGTAGCGATCTGCCAGGTTATATCCATTTCGGCATTGGTTGTCGCGGTTGCAAGAAGCGCCTCGCGCATCATCACGATGCTCCCATAAAACACAAATCCAATGCCAACTAACCCGATCGGGATCGGCAGCCAGGTGTACTGGTTTAGCAGGCCGACCACGCCGATCGATAAGCTTGTTAAAACAAACATTGCGAGGCTGCTGTAGAAAACAAGCAGTGCTCTCTGGAGCATACGCGTTCGGCTGGTGACCTTGTCAAGCAGTTCGAAGACCACTTCAACGCGTTTGGTATAGAGCGGAATCTCCGATTTATCCTTGCTCGATATAAGGTCATTAAGCCGGCCTTCAAGCTCCCTCGCGCGGTCGATCACCCGTCCGAGCCTGGTTGAGGTAGATAGCACAAGTGTTCCGCTCGCGGAAATGAACAAAGCCGGCGTGATCATCGCAGTAAGAAATGCCAATGTTGACGAAAGTTCGCCGGTGTTCGCCTCACCAAATGTTTGGAATATAATAAGAAGCATATGTCTGAAAACAAAGGAACTATAAAAGTTTTACAACACGAAAGCAATGTTCTCAAAAGCAATCCGCTTGGTGATCCCCACACCCGTGAATTGTATGTTTATCTTCCGCCCGGTTATGACATGGGCGACAAGAATTATCCGGTCGCGTATTGCCTGACCGGATTTACCGGCCGCGGCAAAATGATGCTGAATGATTCCGCTTTCTCGCCAAACATGGCTGAGCGGCTGGATAAACTGATCGAATCGGGAACGATGAAACCGATGATCGTAGTAATGCCGGACTGCTTCACCAGGTACGGAGGATCTCAATATTTGAATTCCTCTGCGACCGGAAATTACGAAGACTATTTGACCAAAGAAATTGTTCCGTTTATCGACGAGAATTTTCGAACGATCGATAGTCGGGAATCGCGCGCAATAACAGGAAAATCATCCGGTGGCTATGGAGCAATGATCATGGCAATGCGACATGCCGAACTATTCGGTTTGGCGACGACGATTGCCGGAGATTGCTACTTTGAATTGTGCTATAAACCCGATTTCCGCAAAGCTCTCAAGGCAATAAATGGAGATCCGCTGAAACTGGTGGAGAAATTTTATGATGAAGAATCAAAAAAGGGAAAATTTGCATTCGACGGTCTGAACACGATCGGCATGGCGTCGTGCTATTCTCCAAACCCGGCTTCTGAGTGGGGTTTCGATATTCCTTTTGATCTGGGAACCGGGGAGATACGCGAAGATGTCTGGCAAGAGTGGCTCAAAAACGACCCGGTTTACCTTTTGGAAGAATCTGCCGAAAATCTTAAAACGCTTAGGCTGTTCTTTATCGATGCCGGAACCAGTGATGAATTCGCTCTCGATCTCGGAGCCAGAGTTCTGGTCGACAGATTGAAAAAGCACGATATCCCGCACGTTCACGAGGAGTTTGATGGCGGCCACTTCAACATTAACTTTCGATACAAACGGACTTTCGAATTGATCTCGGAAAATATCCTTGACGAATCCACCTAGCCTAGTCGTCGATTTCGACGTATGAAGACGTCCCGGAGGACCTGTCGCCGCTCAGCCATTCCCAGCGAAGATCGAGCCGAACGCGACCTCTATCAAGTGAAACCATGGCCTCCGCCTTCCCGGCTTTGAGTTCGCCCGCTGTTGTCATGCAATGGTAAACCATATCAAGGTTACCTTCATCCGTTTGCCTGCCGACGATTCTCCCGTGCCTTATGCTTCCTCCGCCGTATTCAGCGGTGACCAATTCGCCATCCTGAGAATAACGAAACACGGTTTCATACGAGACCTCCCCGTTTTTGCTATTTGTTTCTAAGCAAAACTCCCGGCCGTTCAGATTTATTTTTTCCATACCTATGCGTCCGAAATAACACGGACGACCTCGGCATCCATTTTCCCGATGAGCATATAAAACATCATTTTATAGTCCGAAATAAACGACCAAAGTGGATACTTAAAGGTAGCGGGGCGGTTTTTTTCGATAAAGAAATGGGAAAACCATGCGAAAGCATAGCCAACGGCGAAACACAGGGGAATATATAAATAGGAGCCGCTCCGCAGAAACCAAACGAGCATAACGATTCCAAGTGTCGTCCCGACAAAATGAAAATATCGCGTCAGGGGTTTGCTGTGTTCGAGAACGTAATAGTCCCAAAATTCGGAGTAGGTCTTGATTCGGTCTTCGCCGCCGGTGCCAATCTTGAGCTTTATTCTCATGGATTGAATTTTAGTTGATTAGGCAGCCTGCTTCAATTCTACTGACGGTTCTTTCGGCTTATGGATACGTATCTTTTCGGCCCAGCCCAGCTTTTCAAAGATGCGTATGGCCATCCAATTCATATCAAACTCATACCATTTTAGCCCATGACGTGCCGAAGTGGGTTGGGCATGATGATTGTTGTGCCAGCCCTCGCCAAATGTCAGAAGAGCGACAAACCAGTTATTCGTCGAATCGTCATTTGTTTCAAAACGCCGCTTGCCAAACATATGTGCAAGTGAATTTACAAACCAGGTCGAGTGCCAACCAAAGATCGTCCGAACAACTACGCCCCACAAAACGGCGCCCCAACCTCCAAATGCGAAGAGCAGAAACGCTGAAATTATAATAGGAACGTAAAAGAATCGCTGAATCAGTTTCTGTCCCGGGTCTTTTAAGAGATCGGGTACATACTTTTTAAAGGTCGCTTCATCGTGATCCTGCGCGGTACCGCGAAAGATCCACATCATGTGTGCCCACCAGAATCCATCGCGTGTCGAATGCGGATCTTTATCGGTCTCACAATGCTGATGATGCATACGGTGAGTCGCCACCCATTTGTACGGCTCGTTTTGAAGTGCCATCGTCGCTAAGGTGGTCAATGTATATTCGAGCCACTTTGGAGCCTTAAAGCTCCGATGCGTAAGAAGGCGGTGATAGCCCAGCCCGACTCCAAGACTCCCGACTATCCAGTTTCCGACCAGCATGATCGCGAGGTTCGTCCAGCTAAAATAGAAGACAGCCGGAATCAAAAGGATATGAAAGGACACGATGATCGCAAGGTCCCGCCAGTTTATACGCTCACGGGTAGGCGTAAATTCTTTGATATTTTGCATTTATTGTTATTCGAAGTCTTGCAGGCAGACGGAATTAGGACTATTAAAGAATAACAGATTGGCGCGGAAATTATCGTAATAGTTTTGTAAGTAAGCTACAATTTGCCGCGTTTTTAATATAGCTGCTAGGCCTGGCCCTGCGAGCCTTGCGAAAACAGGCCCTTAAAATCGTCCTCAGCGGTCGGCTCAAGGTTTGCCAGAGCCATATTTTCTTCGACATGCTCTATTGAAGCCATACCTACGAGAGCAGTCGTAACGCCCGGTGTCGAACGAACAAATTGCAGACTCGTTTGAGCATCCGTCGTTAAACTGCCGAGCGTTTCTCGAATATGCAAAGGCACTCCGGCTGAGAGTTGCCCCTGCAGTATGCTTCCGCTGATCATAACTGAAACACCCAGATCGCTCGCCGCCTTAATGGTCGAGACGGCCTTGCCATTGGCGGGCTGATTCGGCATCAGGAATGCCTCGGGCATCGCTAAATTGTGCGGCAGCTGGATAAACTTAAATCCATTATCTTCTCCGCCTACCTGTTTGGCTATCTGAACAAATCTTTCGAGCGAGTGATAGCTTTGATCATCCGGCTTTAGACGAAAGCCGTTCCATGTCGCTACGCCGTAGAAATTTATTTTTTGATTTGCGCGGGTTTCTTCCAGGCGCTCAAATGCCTTGGCTATTTTCGCCTCAAAAACGGGCTTTTGGGTTTCGCCCGAAAGTTGAGATTCCGGATTGTGTATGTAAAAAAGATCAAGTCCGTCGACCCCCATATTCTCAAGTGATTGATCGATCTGTGATTCCAAATAATCCGGAGTCATACAGTGGCTTCCGCCAACAAGATCGTCAAAGGTCGCAATCCCCTTTTTTACAAAGTGCTCTTCAAAATATTTTTGAACATCGCTTGGAGGCTCGCTATCAAAGGGCAGGAATCCGCCTTTGGTCGCAACAAACACTTCATCGCGGTCTGCGGTCATTTTCTTTAGAGCGGCGCCGATATTTCTCTCACTCCGCTGAAACCGGTAATTTGAAGCGGTGTCGATAACATTTCCGCCCAGATCTATATATTTTAGAACGGCGTTCTCATATTTCTTGTCCGTTTCTGCATCCCAATTCCCGAGATAGGTCCCGATGCCGATCGAGGAAAGCGATAGCCCCTGGGCATTGCGAAAATGCCCCTCTGAGGCTTCGGAAAAGCCGCTTGTAAAGTTCCTTGTTCCTCCAGTTGTAGCAAATCTGTTTTTCATATCTTCTCTCGGCGAACTCTGCGAAAAACTTTGCGTTCTTTGCGGTAAAAAATCCTCTTAACGCAGAGGTCGCAAAGGTTTTCGCAGAGTGCGCGAAGGCTTTTCATTTAAGGGTGCCCTCAATAATCCCAACAACTTCCTTCAGTCCGTTTGCATCGACCTCGCCAAAATCATTAAGCCGATCGCTGTCGACGTCAAGAACTCCAAAAACCTCTTCGTTGCGAAAGATCGGCAATACAATTTCTGACCTCGCCGCCGAACTGCACACGATATGCCCGGGAAATTCTTCAACATTCGGAACTATAACCGTTTCACGAGTTGTATAACAATAACCGCAGACGCCCTTATCGAAGTCGATCCGTGTGCATGCAAGCGGTCCCTGAAACGGTCCGAGAACGAGTTGGTCACCCTTCACCAAATAGAATCCGATCCACAAAAACCCAAAGGCTTCTTTTAAAACCGCAGTAATGTTTGCAAGATTGGCGATCAGATCGACCTCGTCCCCGATCAGTGATTCTATCTGCGGAATTATCTCCGAGTAGACCGTCTTGCGATCGCCGGTCTTTGAAAATGCAATGCTCTCGACCATGGATAAGAAGTGTAAAACGGAATACCCGAAATGGAAAATCTTCTGAAATCAAAACTTCGGTTTTCGGTTTTTTGCCAAAGTGATGTTAAGTTTGAGGCAATGCTAGAAAAAGAACTCGAAACCGCAATCCACCTGGCTCAAAAAGCCAGCGAAACGATCCTTGACATTTATGAAAAAGGTTTCGAAATAGAGACAAAATTTGTTAACGAATATTATTCCGAACCGGTAACGATCGCCGACAAAACCTCAAGTAGAATAATCGTAGAGGGATTGGCAGCAGTCTTTCCCGATGATGCAATCTTGTCGGAAGAAGAGCCTGATGATACCGAACGGCGGCTGAGAAAATCGAGGGTTTGGATAATCGATCCGCTTGATGGAACGAAGGGATTTACGGAAAAACAAGGCGATTTTGCGGTTCAGATCGGACTATGTGAAAGCGGTGAGCCGATTCTGGGCGTTGTACTTCAGCCCATCGGCAGTAATCTTTATTACGCGGTAAAAAATAAAGGAACGTTTTTGAAAAAAGGCGACCTCGAACCCGCAAAATTATATGTGTCGGACAAGAATAAATTTGAAGAAATGACTCTTGCCGTAAGCCGTTCGCACCGAAGCAAGAACATGAATCTTCTTTTCGAACATTTCGGATTTCAGGATGAATTCCGGCATGGATCAGTCGGATTAAAGGTGGGTTTGCTGGCTCAAAAAGCTGCCGATCTTTATATTCACCTCTCGCCGCACACAAAATTTTGGGACACTGCCGCTCCGCAGATTATTCTGGAAGAAGCGGGGGGAAAGCTTACAGATATTTTTGGTGAGAAAATCCAATATGGCCTAAAAGACGTAAGGAACCATAATGGAATATTCTCGAGCAATGGGATCTCTCACGAAATTGCCGTAGAGCATCTTAGACCTCTTCTGGTGGATTTCGGCCGGCACAAAGTTCTAAAGGCCAGGCATTGACCGAATATAATTACATTGCCTCCAAATAATTCTCAGCCAGTTTTGCTATGTCTTCGTCGTGATCGGTTCCATTTATACATCGCCGTGCGTCCACAAATTCGGTTTTTGTATCATCGATGTAGTCGGTGATCTTTCTTCCTGTGAATGCACCGGTCTTAAACCCGTGAACGAGAATAAACAAAGCTATGTTTTCATTCATTGCCAAATCCGGATTGGCAACAAGATCGATTCCAAGTATTTCTGAATACTTTTGATAATTTCGCTCCCAGGTGATCTGAACAAAGCCGCGCCCGTAATACGGAAAGTATCTCAGATTCTCCTCTCGCCATTCCTCGCTGAGCCAATAGGCCTCTTTAACGGGCTTAAACGTTCTCCCTGTTTCCCACTCAACCGTGGCTAAAACATAAGCGATCTGGGTTTTCAAGCCGATCTTTTGAACACTGCATTCCCAAATAATCGCTTCGATTGTTCCCTCTTTCGTGGAAAAATCATGGATCCGTCCGCTGCCTACCTTGTCCAGTTTCTTTTGGAGAATATCGACTGAGACAGGCCCTATGAGGAGTTTGTTTCCTCCATAAACATCTTTTTCAAATTCCGCCCAGGCGGTCCGGGTCTTCGTGCCGATCAATCCATCGAGTTCACCCACCGGATAACCGAGCCGGTACAGTCCGGTTTGGAGCTCTCGCAGCTGCTCTCTATTTAAGTCGCCAATTGGAGTATCTCTTCTGATCTTTGCAAGCAGCTTCAGTTTTAACGTTAAATCGCCGGGATCGGGGTCCTTTGGCGGGTCGACCGGCGGTTTCGGAGGATCGACAGGACCGGTTGATCCGCCTAATTTTTTCTGGAGAAGCCTGGCCGCATCCGGACCGATCAAGATCATATTTGTTCCAAACGCGGCAGCGATAAACGCCAACCAGGCATTCCGCGTTTTTGATCCGGGCGCTCCATCGACGGGACCGGCATTAAATCCAAGCTTATTCAGAGCAGCCTGCAGCTCTCTTACCTGGTCCTTTTTTAGCTGGCTGATCGGTGTAAGCTCCGTTAGTTTCAGGAGTTTTTCGATTTTCATAGCGGATTCCTTGTATTTGCTAAAACTGGAAAAATTTTAATTGGGATTAAATCAGACGCGATCGCGAGAGTGAAATGTGTATATGACCGTTTGCTGCCTTACAGAATTCGTTAAATATGATAAATAAGCCGTGCACATTTTACAATACGCTGCTCCCGTTCTTTCTTAAACCCGCCGGAAAGGACGAAAAAATGCCCCGGAATGTTAACGAACCGGGGCATTATAAAATGATACGTGGAAACGGTCTTTAATTAAAACTTAAGCCTGGCACCGATCTGCATCTGACGCGGATCGCCAAAACCAGCGCTCACCGTTCCGTCAAAGTTGAACAGCAGACTTCCCGGCACGCTTCTTACGTTTCGGTTATTACCCAGGTTAAAGGCTTCAAAGATACCTTCGATCGAAACGCTTTCGTTGAACTTAAAGATCTTGGTAGCTCTAAAATCAAACGTAAAGAACTCATTGTCTTTGCGCGCTCCGTTGCGAATCACGGTCGAACCGATTCCGCCGCCGCCCGTTGGACGTAGGTTTAACGGCTGCGCCGAACGATATTGCACGATCGGCGAAAGCGTTATGTCGAACGGTAACGCAAATGTTGCAAATGCATTAAAACGACTCCTTTGGTCACGATCCGAATAATTATACTCGAGAGTAAAATCGTTCGGGTCGGCGTAGCGGAACGTAAATGGATCGCGCTCGTTGTCGTCGTCCGATTTATCCCACGAAACCAAATAATTTACCTGAAACTGGAAATTATTTGTAAATCGTTTCGTAACACCAAACGTCACTCCCTGATAGAGCGATTTGGCCGAACTTTCGGTCGAGCGGATCTCGCCGATACCGGAGCCCGGAATACCATTTGCCACCGCTCCGGAAAAGATCGCCACGCCACCGTAGAGATTTGCGTCGCCCCGATTTACGAAACGCGTTAAACGCGTCGACTTTGCGTAGTTGTAGGCAACAAGCAGATTAATATCCGGATAAATTTCCCTTTCGACACTTGCGCTGTACTGAATCGTACGCGGGTTCTTAAAGTTACGCTCAAAAACCGCAACACCCGGATCAAATGCGGCAAAGCCCGCTGTCGGAAGAATGTCCGGAATCGGCGGGCAGTTAAAACCGACCATGCCGAACGCACAATTACCATTGCGGAAAATGTTTCCGGCGATCGCCCCATCCGTGTTACGCGGTCCGGCCACGACTAAGCCTGGAATCCGGGCGTAATAGATTCCTGCGCCAAGACGAATCGCGGTTTTTCCGTCGGATCCTGGTGACCAGGACATTCCCAAACGAGGTTGGTAACCGTCAGTAAAATCCGGGATCGACCCATCGGATGGAAACCGCGGATCATTAAGGAACTGTCCGTACGCCGTATCTTGCGGATTATTAATCGGATCAGGCTGATACTGCCCTTCCCAACGGAATCCGATATTAAAGGTCAGATTCGGACGGGCATTCCAGGTATCCTGAGCATAGATCCCCGGCTCAAAGTTTGAATATGCCTGGGTTCCGGCCTCTTCAACCGTGCGATTTCCGATCGGCGCAAATTGAAGATAAAGTGCAAGGCCGCTCGGATCGACACCGTTTATATAATTCTCGAAACCCTGGATCGCATCGTCAATGCCAAGGCCGCCAAAAATATAACGACCCCGCGCAAATCCGATAAATGTCTGCGAAACCCTAACGCGGTTTATATCAACCCCGAATTTCATCGTATGGTTACCGGTGATATAGGTCACGTTATCAGTAAACTGAAATCGCGTATCGTCAGACGGAACCGGCAAGAAGAACGGCCGTCCAAACCGATAAGCTTCGACACCCGTTACCGGGTCCGGACCCAGAAAGGACCCGATCGCTATATCCGGAATGTCGGGGCCATCATAAAATCTTGGTCGCTCCTCTTTCGCCCACTGGAATCGGAATTCGTTTAAGAGATTCGGGTTGATCGTCGTGATCAATTGGGTGATGAAAGAATTCGATTTGTCTGTTTCGCGGCCATTTGCACTGACACCCCAGTTTGGCACGTCAAACGTTCCATTCGCTTGCTCGGCGCGGCTGTAATTATGCCTGACCGTTAAGAAATTGCTGCTGTTGACATTAAAATCACCTTTTAACAACAAAACGTCAGCGATATCGGTTCGCTCGATGATCCCTTCCTCGCCGGGAGAGCCGAATTGGTTTGCGAAGATCGCGACCAACCTTGGATCGATGCTGTTAGGCTTGCTGCTTTGACCGTCGTTTCGTTCGTAAGCCACAAAGAAGAACGCTTTATCTTCCTTGATCGGGCCTCCGACATTTCCGCCAAAGCTGTAGTTACGCGAATCGGCAATCGGTAGGTTTCTTTCAGCAGCATCAGGATTGGTGCTGGCCATCTCATCATTCCGGAAAAAGATAAAAGCTGAGCCATGAAACTCATTCGTTCCGGACTTGGTTACGGCGTTGATAAAGCCGCCGCTCGAGCGCCCAAACTCAGCGGAAGCACCTACCGGGACAACCTGGAATTCCTGGATTGCCTCCAGGCTTACCGTAAAGGCCGGCCGTTGACCGCCGCGCTGTTCGCCAAAGAACGGGTTATTTGCGTCAGATCCATCTATCGAGAAATTGTTTTGAATACCCTTCTGTCCGTTGATCGTGATTTCATCTCCGTCAGGACCCTGAACGATCGAAACACCGGGGGTGAGTTGAACAAACTTACTAAAATCACGCCGGCTGATCGGCAAATTCTCAACCGATTTTTCGTCGATCTGCGTCGAAAGCGCCGTTCGGCCTACTTCGACGCCCTCGGCTTCAGCACTAACATCGACGGTATTAACCGTCCCGCCAGCTTGGAGCTCAATTCTTAAACCCTCGGTCTGGCCGATCGTTACCTGTATATTTTCGAGAACCGATTTTGCGAAGTTTGCAGCCTCGGTCGTGACTGTATACATCCCAAGCGGCAAAAGCGGTGCGCTGAATACTCCGTCGGCATTGGTCATCACCATCCGCTGATAGCCGGTTCCGTTATTTCGAATCGTAATGGTTGCTCCAGGCACCACCGCTCCGCTTTGGTCGTAGACGGTTCCCTGGATCAAACCCGTTGTCGATTGTGATTGAGCAAATACGGACGTGCTCAAAAAGATACACACTGCGATGCTCAATGAAAAATTTAGAATTCTCTTCATGATCTTGCGCTCCTTTCGTTGAATACTTGGTTGTAGTTTACTAATACAAAACTTGCAGCGATTATTCCTGCAAGGACAGAATCAAGAGGCTGGGGCGTACGTGCCGGAAAATGTGATTTTGTATTAAATTATCTGGAAATTTATCACACTTCACCTCGGATTAGAAAACTCCGGGACACTAATCGCGTTTTTGTCCTGCTACCGCATAGTAGATTGCCGGATAAGCCAATAGAAAAGGGCGTTCGGTAAAATCCTTCGAAGGGTCAGAAGCATTCGCGAATTCGCCGGGTAACGCATTTTCCAACTTCCGTCGGTAACGGCATTATAGATGACCTCGGCAACGAGGCTTCCATCGGGGGCGTTTTCCCCGGATCTCTGCATTCTTGGAAAGACTTTCTCGACGTATCCATCATAGGCATCAAGTTCCTCTTTTGTAGTCAGATCTTGAGAACGTTCGTAAAAATCGGTCTTGATCGGCCCCGGTTCTATAATCTTTACCTTTATATTAAAGGGGCGGATCTCATAGTGCAGCGATTCGCTAAAGCCTTCAACCGCCCATTTTGTGGCGTGATATAGGCTGTATAATGGAAAAGTAATCCGCCCGCCAACCGATGCGACATTCACGATCGTACCGCGTTTTCGCTCTCTAAAGTGCGGCAGGATCTCCCGGCAAACATTCATCAGCCCAAATACATTTGTCTGAAACTGTTTTTCGATCTGTTCCGGCGTTGCAGCTTCGAATGTTCCGACCAAACCGTAACCGGCATTATTTACGATCGCATCTATTTGGCCAAATTTATCGATCGTTTCCTGAATCGCCGATTTGATCGAACCGACATCGGTAACATCCAGCCGGATACATTCAATATCAGCGATCCTTTGAAGGTCATCTGCCTTCTCCGGGGTCCGCATCGTCGCCGCAACCTTCCAGTTTTTCGTCTGGAACAGTTTCACGGTCTCTTTCCCGATTCCGCTCGAGGATCCGGTGATCAGTATGACTTTGTTCATATTTCCACTATATTCGGCATCACTTTTTTTCCAAAGTCATTTAAGATTATTGCTTGCGATAATATTGTTATTTATCCCGAACCTCCCAAATCCATTCTTCATACGTGCAAATAAATAGCTTTTGCTGCAAATCTTTTTAGAGTTGTTACCGGGCAAAGGCGTTTTTTGATATAGTCAGAACTATGAAATTTCTTCATATTTCAGACGTGCATTTGGGGTGCACGCGCTATCATTTAGACGAATCACCGCGTGATTTTTTTGATGCCTGGTTTGACGTAATTCAAAAATACGGGATCGACGAAGATGTCGATTTTGTGATCATGTGCGGCGATTTCTTCCACAAGAGAAACGTTCCGCCGGAAACGATGAACTATGCGTTTGCGGGTTTGAGTCTGCTAAAAAGCAAAGGAATCCCAGTGGTTTCGATCGAGGGAAACCATGATCAGAAATACAACGATAATGATTACAGTTGGCTGCGGTCGCTCTCAAACTGGAACCTTCTATACCTGCTTGAACCTACGATCAAAGAAGGTGAAATGATCTACGAGGAGTGGAGCGACGAGCGAAAACGCGGCGGCTTTATTGATATCGGACACGCGCGGATATTCGGCTCGGATTGGTTTGGGG
>JABDJV010000050.1 GCA_013003295.1 Pyrinomonadaceae bacterium
GGATTGGCTACTGGGCGGAGCGGGGCCGGAAGCTTTATCCCGACTTCAGCCAGCCGGCCTTTCGGATCATACTTTTGATCCGATTGGGCCAAAGCAACCAGCGGGCAACAAAGGGAAAAAAGGAAAATAAATAAAGAAAAACTGGCCAAAATTCGAAACTGCCCGAAACGCGGCGGGGCCAATCCGGGATAGATTTGATTGACGTGTGCGGAATTAAATGCGGCGATGTGTGCGAGATTATGCCCCAATTCGTTCATTGCAGGTTTTAAGACTCCTTTTTTCCGATATTTTGATCTTTTCAAATGCCCAATCTACGCTCCCGCGGCTGCCTTCTTCTCGTCTTCTTTCTTCTCAAAAGGTTCGCCGAAACGCATTAATACACTATTAGCGGTACCGTCCTTTCCGATAGTCACGATATAAAGCCGGTCGTATTCACCATTTTCGTCTATCTCGGTGCCGGCGCTGCCTCCTAACAATTCGGTCAGCTTCGGGGTGGTGTTGCTATGTCCGACAACGAGATGGCGGCCGCCTGCCTTTTTTAGTTTTTCCGCAAGTCCATCGAGATCGCGCGGGTCGTATTTTTCGACCTCAACTCCGCTGGCCTTTGCAACCGGTGCCGCCGTGTCGCGTGTTCGCGTAAAATCGGTGCTGTGAACGTGCCCTATATCCGCACTCCGCAAAATCTCTGTAAGATCTTCGGTCCGCTTCTTCCCCTCGCTGGACAACTCGGGATCCTTGCCGGCATCAACTTTTTCTGCATGTCGAACCAAAAAGACAACCAGCGGCTTTTGTTCCGCGACCGGTGTTTCATCAACCGGTTTTGAAGGACAGCCAATTAACACAAGGGTCAACGCGACAACTGAGATCAAAAATGTTTTTTTCATGTGAATGAATGTAACCCAAAATTGCAGGATTCTAAAAGCCCGGTTCTTAGCTCTGATTGAAAGATAAACAAGTTACCGGCAGTAAAAAACGGCCGAAAAATATTAGCGAGGCAAACAGCGAACAGCTAATTGTTGGTGCCATTATAGTTATTGATCCTGGACGCAAGCCGCCAGCACTTAGCTCCTTTTACCGCCTTCAGGAAATGGACGCGATGAATTCGGGTGGGAATCCAAGTTCGCTGAGAGCCGCCTTTAGACGAGCCGCATATTCTGCGATGGGCAGTCATGCAGCAAATACAACAATAAAACCGGTTTTGCCCGGATGAAACTTATTCAGAAGATTTGCCGAAGATAATATCGGCATCGGTTTTCGTATGCATTGAAGACTTTGTTGTCATAAAGACAATTACCGTGGTGTTATTACTTTAAACGCGAAATGTTGGAGTTCATCTATGAATCGGAATCTCAAGTCGGGAATTGGTTGTATTCTGTTCTTTCTTTTAAGCTGCGCCGTGTTCGCTCAAAGCCAAACAAGCCTTGACTTAAAACAAACCGATTATATCGGGAGATACAATCTCAAACCCGATCTGGTTTTGGAAGTAACGCAAGATGGAGAGCACTTGAAGCTATTGCCTAGTTTCTGGGGGTCCGCGATCGTTTTTAATCCGATTGGAAAGGACAAGTTCGAATCATTATTGCGTCCGCGGATGAAATTCGAATTCAAGCGCGATCCGAAGGGACAGGTAGTCGAACTGGTCTCGACGGGCAATAGAGAGCTAAACGGAGTTGCCCGACGACTTCCCCGAGGAGATTCAAAGGCCGTAGAGTTTCTTCTAGCGGGTAAAGCCGGGAAGGCAAAAGCAAAGCTCGACCAACCATCAGAAAAGGTTTCCGAGGCACGAATCGTCAAACTTGGTTTTAATCTGCTTCGTTTCAGGCCCTCGCAGGCGAAATGTGCATTGGAATTTCTTTCCAGCTTCGAATCACAATATCCGAATTCAGCCGATCTGCAACAGCTCATCGGATTGGCTTCCTTGATGAGCAAAAACCGGCAAAATGCCCTAAATGCATTCCGAAAAGCAGCCGCAATTGAACCGGGCGATTCAATGTCGGCATCTGCCATTCGCTTACTCGACCCAAATAAAGCCGCTCCTACGCCAAAAGATTCGTGGAAGTTGCCGTTCGATATCGACAAATTGTTTGAGCAGCCCTCCGAGGAGGAAATTGAAAAAGTAAGGGCCGACTGGAAAAACCGTGATTTAAGGACAAAAGACGTAACGGTAGAACACAAGAGCGAGATGCAGCTAGGCGGCCGTAAATATCAGATTCGTGTGTTTAGCCACACCGTTCAAAACAGAAAGCATTATGGTGCGGTTTTAGTTCCCGACGGTGCAAAACGCGGAAATTCGCCGGTCGTTTTAGAACTTCATGGCGTAAACGCAAGATATTCTCCGTTTGATATCGCAAAGGTCAAAACGCCAAGATTGTTTGGAGAAAATCGGTCGCATCCGATCATTGCAGTTCCCTCATTTCGTGGAAACACCCTGGTCTTAGAAGATAAGACCTTCGTTTCCGAGGGATCACCCGCCGATGCCTGGGACGGTGCTGCCGATGATGCCATTGCCTTCCTGAATCTCATAACGAGCAAGGTACCTGAAGCAGACACCGGACGTATATCTGCATTTGGAAAAAGCAGAGGCGGAACCGTTGCGCTGCTTGTGGGCGTCAGGGACAAACGTATCCGGAGCGTAGTAAATTGGGCGGGACCTTCTGGGTGGTTTTCGAACATGGGGACTTTTGGATGGTCCCTAAAGGAACAGGTCAGGTGGGGGCTCTGGGAGAAATGGAAGCCTGGCCGGGGATGGGGA
>JABDJV010000066.1 GCA_013003295.1 Pyrinomonadaceae bacterium
CAGTTAGCACTGCGGACTAAAAATATCTCACCGTCTTCGACGGTTAATTTTCAAAGAATCCAAAGTCGCGTAAGTTGAGCAATCAGATATTCCACTTAAAACCTGTCGCCTCTTCTGATAAAGCCCACAACTTCTCAGCTACTTCCTTATCCTGAGCATGTGGCTCTAATTTACATTCGCCAACCGGACCCGTCCAATACATCCATCCCGTCGGACCGTAAAATGCCTTCTGATTCAGGTTTTCTTCCGCTTCCGTGGCACACATTACTTCGGGATAAGCACCTTTTTCTGCGGATTGTACAAATGGAGACAGTGTCATCAGATACCATGTAAACCGCGTCAATAAACTACCGCTTGTTGAAATCAGTGATGTGGCAGAAGCACCCGGGTGACAGACATAAACTTTTACATCGCTTTTGCCAGCCTTTTTCAATCTATCTTGTAATTCATAGGCAGACATTATCTGTGCTAATTTGCTCTGGCTATAGACATTATTGGGATGGTAGTTCTCGTCCCAGTTCATATCGCCGAATTGGATGGTTTTTATGCCCATGTTATAACCCATACTGCCTACAACCACGATACGTCCTTTAGATTCTTCAATCCGCGGATAGAGCAATCCTTGTAATAGAAAATGACCGTAGTGATTTACGCCAAGCTGACTCTCAAAGCCGTCCTTTGTAAACTCTTGCGTGGGAACTTGGGCAATCGCCGCATTACAGATCAATGCATCAATTCTCGGCACATTTTTAATCACCTCTTCAGCCGCATTGCGAACAGAAGCAAGCTCCGCCAGATCCATTTTGATGAACGAAACTTTGGCATCTGCTCCAAACTCTTCTTTAAGGTCATCAATTGCTTTACCCGATTTTTTCTCGTTTCGGTTCAGCATGACGACGTCAGCACCTTTGCTTAGTAATATTTTCGCAGCTTCAAAACCAGTTCCTGCGTTTGCTCCCGTTATGAATTAGGTTTCACCACTTAAACTTCCTAGCCTTTCAGGAGTCCAGCCTTGTTTGCCAAATTTATTCTTATTCATTTTTTGACTATTTATAAATTAAACATAACTTCCTTTGTGAAATTCTAAAATAAACGATCATTCGTTTATGAATTCTAAATTAAATGAACGTTCGGTTATTGTCAAGCGAAAAATGAAACCTTCAAAATAAAAAAGGACCGAGCCGAAGGGTCGTCCATCAAAACACCAATAATAAATTTCTAATAGACATCTTTCCTAAATAAGTGATTTTAGTAGTGTTTTGAAGTATTTGGTTTTGAGCCTGTTTCAACAGGCTTTCCACGTTTCGTGGTATTTAGCCACGCTCATTTATGGCGTGGTCTTGGGATTGAAAGTGACTATTAAGGGCGTTTTAACGTCCTTTTTGTAGTGGCTTAAGCCGAAGAATAAGGACGTTAAAACGCCCTTGAGCAGATAAAATCTGCCCACCACGCCGTAAACGGACGTGGCTAAAACGTGCGAAACTCACGAAAGCCTGTTGAAACAGGCTAAACCAAAGAATCACACCAGTTATATTGGAGAGATGTCTAATGATGTTTGCTAATTAATTCGGCTAAAGCCGGATAGTCTTTGTTTTTCCTAACCCACTAACTGAAGCTAGTGGCAAGTTAAAAGAAGATTCTCTTCCAGCATTACTTTTAGGACACTACCTATTTTTCTATCCGAACAACATCAAACTTGCCATTTGTCCGGACATAGATGATGCTCTCTTCTCCCGTCGCGGAAGAGACTTGATGTATCGATTTTCCTTTCGAGCTGAAAAAACTGCCCGGCTCCAGTATTTTGGCGTTTTTTCCGCCAGGCATTTCGTATTTTAGCTGTCCCTCGATTACAACGGCACGAAAGTTTGATCCGAAACTTTGTATCTTTCCGTTGAAATTTGCAGGCAAATTGATGAGTGTTCCGCTAGATTTAGCGACTTGCGGATCACCCCAAAGAAAAGCCAGTTTTGGAGGATTTTTAGAAACTGATGTTTTGGATTGATCTACCCAAACAATGTTCGATGCATGGACGTTGATCGGTCTTTCTCCATTGTCGAAAGCCTTTTCGGTCGGGCGGACGAGATATGGTCCTTTGTCAATTTCTATGTAAGCCAAGTTAATTTTGCCTTTCGCAGATGTGATATGTCCTTCGCCCGCCGGTTGTGTCCAAAATGAACCTTTCGGCATCCACATATTTTCAGCTTTCGGATCATCGTTGTGAATCTCGCCGCTAATCACAACTCCGCGATATGCAACATTGTGTATATGCGGCGGCGATGAGAAACCGTCTGCAAATTTAACGAGAAATCCTGTCGGTTCGGTGCCGTTTCGATCACCCCAAAGAGTCCCGGCTTGCGGGCTTTGAACGCCGCGTGCCGGGTTGAGCGGAGTCCATTTAACTTCGCTCGCCAAAACGACTTTGTTTGTTGACTTAGCTACGTTTTTTTTATCTTTGCTTTGAGCTGTAATCTGTATGTCGCCTAAGCCAACTATGATGCTTACGAATGCGAATAATATAAATAGTTTTGTTTTAATCATTTTATTTTTTTTATTGAACCCAGGTTGCCAGTTATTAAGAATTTGTGATGGTGACCACGAAATAAAAAATACGAAAATAAATACCTGCTTTTACATTGTTTCGTTTCCTTTTGTGTTTTTCATGGGCACAACTTTTTATATTTCTGATCGCCCGCAACCTGGATTATTTAATTTTTGTAATGTTCTTTTTTCCACTCGCGGATCATTTCAATTGCCGGCTTATGGGGTCTGCCGACGGCCTTTTCAAAATCAGATCGAACATCGAAGGCTCCTATAGAGATTCCCTCATAGATTCCGGCAATTATCGTCCCTATAAATTCACCTAATTCTTCTTTTCTTTCAGAGGCATAGGCTCTAACTGAAACTGGGTTATAGACAAGCTCCGTGTTGAAAACCTGATTGATCAATTCTGCAAGTTTGTTTTGCGAAATTGGTTCTCCGACCAAATTGTATATTTGGCTGTTATGTTTTTTATCCGTGAGCATTTTCGCGTATGCATATCCTAATTCTTCTCTGTTTGTATATGAGCATTTCCCAACGCCTGCACAGTTGCTGATCTCGCCACCGTTAATATAATTTTCTAGATATTCCAGATCAGGTTCGATATATAATCCGTTTCTTCCGATAACCC
>JABDJV010000069.1 GCA_013003295.1 Pyrinomonadaceae bacterium
ACCGCGTGGCGGTCGAAAAATTCATATTTGTAGCTCGTGAGTTATTAAAACGTTAGTTCGCGCTTTCGCACTCATTGCAAGCAGGGATGCTTGCGCTCCACATGCTTACGTTCCGGCGCGTCTTCTCGTAACCAGGAATACTCCTAGAAATATGAGAGCCATCGCCACGAAGATCTTCGGCTGCCAATCTTCTCCCAAGACTGTAATCGCCAGAAAGGCTCCGATCAAGGGTTGAAGGTATATATAAACCGCGACGACGGAAGGTTGGACACGTGCCAGTGCCCATGTATTCCAATAGTATGCGAGTATCGTCGGAAAAATCACTACCGCGGCAAGCGCCACCCAGGCCCTAAGGGAAACCTCGGCCAAATCAATCGAAGACAGTGAATAAAGTCCTATCGGTACATTTGCGATGCTTCCGAAAAGAAACAGCCAGGCGATAGATTTAAGAGATCCGTAGCGCGTGATCAGCTTCTTTGATATCGCCAGATAGATCGCATACGAAAGACTGTTCATGAGTACGAGGATGTCCCCTTGAGTGGTCGTGGATGAAAAACTCGCTTTTGTCGGGTCGATCAGGTAAATCACGCCGCAGCCGGCAATAAGGATTCCAATGACCTTTTTCCACGTGAGAACGTCATTGCCGACCATTGTGCTGACGATTATTGCAAAAACAGGAATAAGTACGGCTAACAGGGAAGTATTTGTGGCGGTTGTAAGTGATAGTCCATGAAAAAAGAAAAGCTGGTTGAGGACGATCCCAAAGACCGCAAAAAGAGCGAAATAATAATAATGCTGTCGTTTTTCAAGCGCGAGGCTCCCGGTCAGACGCTGCAAAATGAAAAAGGCCAGTGCTCCGCCGCCGACTCGAAACCCGACAATCGCAAAGCTGGGAAATGCCTCAAGTGCAAATTTTCCAAGAATTGGCGCCGACCCAAACATAAGCTGCACTATTATCAGCGCAACGTGTGGAGATAAACTTTTTTCCTTTTCGTTCGTCAAAATAAAGTTAACCGCAGATAAACTTCAAGTTTACCTGCGGCCGACGGTTTCATTAAAATCGATCTAAACCAACATCATCGCCGGATTTTCCAGCATTTGCTTAAATGTCTGCAGGAATCTCGCTCCCGTTGCACCATCGACCACCCGATGATCGCACGACATCGTTACGGACATAATGCTGCGCGTCGTTATATCGCCATCTCTCACAACAGGCTTCGGGGTCGCCGAGCCGACTGCGAGTATCGCCGCCTCGGGCGGATTGATGATCGCAGTAAACTCCTTGATTCCCATCATACCCAGATTTGAGATCGAAAAAGTCGCGCCGGTGTATTCCTCGGGCTGCAGCTTTTTCTCCCTTGCACGTCCTGCCAGTTCCTTGACCTCGTTTGATATCTGTACAAAGCCTTTTTTATTTGCGCCTCTAACGATCGGCGTGATCAAACCCTCGTCAATTGCGACCGCGACTCCGATATCAGCATCCTCATAAAAACGGATCTTGTCGTCTTGATAAGAAGCATTAACAAACGGATGTCTTACGAGCGCCGATGCAGCGGCTTTGACGATTATGTCGTTTACGCTGATCTTTTCCGGTTCGATCTGGGCGTTGATCTTCTTGCGTACAGCAAGGGTGTCATCCATCTCGATCTCAACGGTCAGATAAAAAGTCGGGATCGGACCGATCGATTTTCCCAGACGCTCAGCGATCACACGGCGCATAGGCGATGTATTCTCTTCGCGGAATGCCGAGGCTCCCTGAATATCGACAGTTTGCGTAAAGCTGTGTGCGGGAGCGGCCTGAGGAGCGCCGCCTTCGAGCGCGGCTTCGATATCGCGTTTGATTATCCGGCCATTTGGCCCCGAACCATTTATTGAACGCAGGTCGAGCCCATTTTCCGTTGCCATCCGCGCGGCGATAGGAGACACGAGTATGCGCCCATTGGTTTTTGATTGTGACGCCGGCTCCGTCGCCGCCGGAGTTTCCTGTTTCGTTTCCTGAGGCTTTGGTTCCTTGGGTGCTTCGTCAGTTTTACTTTCTTTTGGCGCCTCCGCGGAAGCACCGTTTGAAGAGGATTCGCTTTCGATCTCTTTTAGCAGATCTGCAAAGTCTTCTCCCTCTTCACCAATGATCCCGATGGATTGACCCAATTTTGCATTTTCGCCCGCGGGAACAAGTATTTTTAAAAGTGTCCCGGCCTCAAGCGAAGTCATTTCCATCGTCGCTTTATCGGTATCGACCTCAGCGATAGTTTCATTCGCCTCTATTGCGTCACCTTCTTCCTTGACCCAACTCGAGATCTGTCCCTCCTCCATCGTTGGAGAAAGTTTCGGCATTAAAATTTTATTAGCCATATGATTCTAAGAGTAATAATATTTAGTCTTTTAAGGCTGATATGGTCCGCCTGTTTCACCCCAACCCCATTCAGGCATTGGCTCATCTTCGTCGATCGGGTTGTCAGTTTCATCGGAATTGATCACCGCAAGTCTGCTGCCCCATTCCAAATATCCGACAAAAGCCGAGCGATATTCCGGATCGTCAGCGATACCGATCTCATCAGCCGTCTCAAGTAATAAATCTATCCAGCGCTTTCGGTGCGCTTCGGTTAAATTCTTACCAAGATGGTGAGCGACCATTTTTGCGTGATTTCCGCCATCCCCTTCCGTATAGAGATTTGGCCCCTTGAATACTTCGGCGATAAAATGTGCGACGTATTTTGTATGCTCCGGCGACATGTTTTCAAATATGGGCCTCAACAGCTCATCTTCAAGAACCTTGCCGTAGAAAACATCGGTAAGTTTTTCCAATGCTTGCTGTCCGCCGCTCCATTCATATAAAGTTGGCACGCTCATAGTCAGACTTCGCCTCGAAGGATCTAATTCACCAGTCGCATTCATGCGGCGATCCGCGTTTCGCGGTATAGCCACGTCCGTTTACGGCGTGGTTTTCTCGCGCCCAATTGATTTTCAGGGCGTTTTAACGTCCTTCTCTTTTGCTTTAGCTTGTCGATTATGGCTAAAGCCTCATTGTTCAAGGACGTTAAAACGTCCTCCATATTGGGTGTTAACTGTTCCACGCCATAAATGGCGTGGCTATACTCCGCTATGCGGAGACCCCTAATAAATCGGTCTCAAATAGATGCTATAAAAACGCTTCCCATAACTTGCCACTAGCTTTAGCTAGTGGTGAATGGTTGAAAGAAATAGGGCTTTAGCCCAAATCAATAAAGGCGACGTACTCTTAGCTTTAGCCTAAAACTCTCGTTCGGCTAAAGCCATGAGACGATAAAACATTTACCCCGCTAGCTGAAGCTAGTGGCAATTCAAAATCCAGAAACCCAGCTTCTATTCGACCGACAATTTTCTATTTGCCGCAATCATGCGCAGGCGCCCTTCTCGCGTTTTCTTTCTCTCGTTATAACCTTTCCTACCGAACGGCTCCAACTTTTCAAGCCACAAATCTTCGAGACATTCTAAATCTTCACGATAGTCGTAATCCGGATCTTCCCTAGGAAAAAGTTCCTCCAGAGTTTCAAAAGCAAATTTCTCACTCTCAAACTCGTTCCAATCCTCCTGCAGATTCAAAATCATGTGTCCGCCCATCTTCAACTCAAATCTGTGTCGGTTTAGAATTCCGTCAAGATTTAAGCTTGAACCAACAAAGAGCTTTTCATTGGTCAAATTCCGGATCTGGTAAACACCCATTCTTCGCAAAGTCCGTTTATATTCGTCTTTTAGGGCCTTTTTCGCGTCCATTACAAATAACAAACTTCCTTGATCCCTTCGACGATCTTCGGTACATCCGGCAACGCCAATTCTTCCAGATTCTTGGCGTACGGCATCGGCGCCTCGGCAGTTGAAATACGTTTTATCGGCGCGTCCAGATAATCAAACGCGTGTTCCATAACCTGATGCGAGATCTCGGCGCCGACGGATGCAAACGAATGCGATTCTTCAGCGATCACCAGCCGGTTCGTTTTCTTGACGGATTCGACAATAGTATCAATATCAAGCGGCTTGATCGTTCGCGGATCAATGACCTCAACCGATACGTCATTTTCGCTTTGCATTTGCTCCGCAGCCTGCATCGCAAGCGGAACGGTCATTGAACGCGCCACGACGGTGCAATCCGTACCTTCGCGTTTAACGTCAGCAACACCTAGTGGAATCGTGAAATCGTCGTCCTCTGGAACCTCGCTTTTTAGACCGTACATACGTTCCTGCTCCAGGAACATAACCGGATTATCGTCGCGGATAGCGGATTTCAGCAGTCCCTTTGCGTCCGCGGCGGTCGACGGCATCACAACCTTTAAGCCGGGGAAGTTTGCATAAAATGCCTCAAAGGCTTGTGAGTGCTGCGACGAAACCTGGTAAGCGGATCCATTCGGACCACGGAATACGATCGGGACGTTAAATTGTCCGTCAGACATATACAGCATTTTCGCAGCGTGGTTGATGATCTGATCAGACGCGAGAACCGAGAAGTTCATCGTCATAAATTCAATGACCGGACGTAATCCTGCCATTGCTGCCCCGACTCCAACCGCGGCAAAGCCCAGCTCAGTGATCGGCGTATCGATTACACGTTTATCCCCGAATTCCTTCCAAAGGCCGCGCGTAACCTTATACGCGCCATCGTATTCGGCTACTTCTTCGCCCATAATGAAAACGTCTTCGTCTCTTATTATTTCTTCGCGAAGAGCTTCATTTAAAGCGTCGCGGATTGTAAGTTCTGCCATATATTAATTGTCGCTGGCGTCTCACCGGCTGTTTCGAGGCTTTCTGCCACCCCTTTTCACTAACTTGATATGAGCGCGGGACGCGCTCAGCCAGCCGCCAAGATGGCGGCGCTACAATTTAAGCATAAATGCCCGTGTATAATTCCGATTCATCCGGAAGCGGGCTGTTTTCCGCAAATTCGACCGCTTCCTGAGTTTTTGCTTTTGCCTTTTCCAAAATCTCCTCAAAATCTTTGTCGTTAAAGACCTTCGCGTCTTTTAACGAATCTTGAAAAAGTGCGATCGGGTCGCGTTCCTGGTATTTCTTGATCTCTTCCGTGGTTCGATATTTTCCGGGATCACTCATCGAATGCCCCATAAAACGGTATGCACGGATTTCCAGCAGGGTCGGACGCGATTCGTCTCTTGCTCGTTTTACTGCCCGCTCCGTCGCATCGCGAACAGCCATTACGTCCATCCCGTCAACAAACTCGCCTTCCATCGCATAACCCTCGGCCTTTTTCGCAATGCTTGAGATCGACATCGCTCTTGTCTGCGACGTTCCCATTCCGTATTTATTGTTTTCGCAAATATAAATCACCGGCAGATTCCAAAGCTCTGCCATGTTCAGCGATTCATGAAAAATCCCCTGATTCACCGCGGCTTCACCAAAATAACAAACCGTAACCCCTCCGGTTTCTTTGTACTTCTGAGCAAAAGCCATTCCCGTGGCAACACCGATCTGGCCGCCAACAATTCCGTGTCCGCCAAAAAAGTTTTTCTCCTTAGAAAACATATGCATCGAGCCGCCCTTGCCGCCAACGTTTCCTCCGGCCCGACCATACAGCTCGGCGAGTACGGCTTCCGGAGAAATCCCCTGCACCATTGCCTGGACATGATCCCTGTAAGATCCGATCACATAATCGCGCTCCTCCAATGCCATTTGCACACCGACCGCGATCGCTTCCTGTCCGATATAAAGATGACAAAACCCGCCGATCTTTCCGATTCGGTAGACTTCTGCGCATTTTTGTTCAAAAACCCGGCCGAGAACCATCTGATAAAGCATCTCACGAAGAAGGTCCTTATCGAGTTTTTTGATCGCACCGATCTGGGATTTTCGCCGTTTATCATACTCGGCTTTGGCTTGCTCGACATCAACAACATCGGTCACGCCCTCGGCATTTCCAGATCCGTTTGGCGAAGAGGTCTTTTTCTTTGTCGTCGATTTCTTGCGGGTGGTTGTTTTTGACAAGATATTTCTCCTTGATTGGACAATACGGAATAAAAAAAGTCGTGATAGTAATTATTAAGACAGTTTGTTTCGAACAAACACAAATTATAAAGGACAGTACGCGTCTTGTGCAAAAGGATATTATTCACTATCTCAGTTCAAATGATAAGAGTCCCTTTTCTGGAGGCGAGCCAGATAGACCGAAATCGGCGACGCTTAAGAAAAGGCAGCTTCAAAAGGCAGGGACGCCGCAAGTATTAAAATGATAAAGAATTTCAAATTTATTGCTCTCGTGATCTTCGTATTGGCACTCGGGATTTTCCTGGGAGCCTGCGAAGCGGATTCAGAATTGGCGTCGAAGAAGTCGAATGATAGCGAATCGATCGCTAGACAGAATCGTGAAGACAAAATAGACAATACGTTGAATAGGGGGCTTGAAGTTGGGGCCAGAATTCCCGAATTCGAACTAACTAAGAGTGATGGAGCGAAGGTCTCGGATAAAACTCTTGAAGGAAATCCGGCTGTATTGGTTTTTTGGTCTCTCTATTGCTCGAAATGTAAAAAAGAAACCCCTGCCGTAAACAAGATCACAGCTAAGTTTAGTCGCAAAGGGGTTGAAATCGTGGGGATAAATATTGGAGAAACGAGGGAAGAGATCGAAAAAGGGATAAAGAGTTTTGGGATATCCTACCCGGTGGCGGCGGACCCAAACAAGAAAGTAATGAAAAAATTTGGGGCGATCGGAACTCCGACGATCGTTTTTGTGGATAAAACGGGGAAAGTGAAATATTATGGCAACAAACTCCCGGAGGATTCGGAGCGAATCCTGGATTCTCTGACGTAAACGGCTCATCTAATTGCTTTTTCATCGAAAACGAAATAATTTATCCAAAGGTATCTGATTCGATACTCGCTCAAATTATGTTCAAAAGTTACGTATATCAATTTGCTCTTGCAGCCGCGCTTGTTCTCAGTCTGGCGGGTTCGGCTTTTTCCCAAGATCCTGTGAAATGGGAATTAGAGTCAAGTGTAAAGGGCCGAGAGATTGCGCCGAACCAAAAGTTCGAGGCGAAACTAAGGGCTGAAGTCATCGGGAACTGGTATTTGTACGGGCTCGATCAGCCGGAGGGCGGGCCAATTTCGACGACTCTCTCTCTTCCGGAAAATACTGCTTACAAGATTGAAGGGGAGGTTACAACGCCAAAACCTCTTGAAAAACTTGATCCCAATTTTCAGATAGTTACAAAGACCTTTCGCGAAACAGCTGAGTTTAATGTTCCTCTGCGAGCGGAGAAGAAATTTTCCGGCGATGACCTTGCTGTAAACATAAGATATCAGGTGTGTGACGATAAGCTCTGTCTTCCGCCGAAAACGGTTAAGGTTTCGTTTGACGGGTATGAAGATGTTCGAAGAAGGGGTTTGACCGGCACTCCTACATTGCTCAACGGCGAAAACGGGAAAACCCCCGTTTTTGAGTTGGAAAAAACCACGGATCAGCCGATCTGGTCATTTGTTTGGCTGGCGATTACGCTTGGTGCACTTTCACTTCTGACGCCCTGCGTATTTCCAATGATTCCGATCACGGTATCGTATTTTACAAAAAACTCGGCCGGGAGCCGTTCAAAATCCTTCAAACTCGCAACGGTTTATTCACTCGGGATCATCGCCACATTTACATTGCTGGGGATGCTTTTGGCGTTTTTCGTCGGAGCTGCAGGGATCAATCTGTTTGCCGCGAATCCATGGGTAAATATCGCGATTGCGGCGATATTCTTGTTCTTTGCATTCAATTTGTTTGGTTTTTACGAGATAGCGATACCAAGCAGCGTTTTAAATAGGCTCGACAGCCTGACCCGTACGAAAGAAGGCGAAGGTAGTGCCTACATCGGTGCGCTCTTAATGGGGTTGACCTTTACGGTAACATCCTTCACCTGTACATCACCTTTTGTCGGCACGATCCTGGTTTCGACTTCACAGGGCGATTGGCAGATGCCTTTGATCGGAATGCTCGCCTTTTCAACGATCTTTGCATTGCCGTTTTTCGTTCTTGCGCTGGCGCCGCAACTCGTTTCGCAGCTTCCGAAATCGGGGGGTTGGCTAAATTCGGTGAAGGTCGTTATGGGGTTTTTGGAGATAGCCGCGGCTCTTAAATTTCTCTCCAACGTGGATCTTGTTTGGACATCCTTTTTCAAAGCCTCACCAGATTCGATGAATTACGGAACGATATTTTCGCGTGAGGTTGTTCTGGGTTTGTGGGTATTGATCGCCATCGCGATCGCGCTATACGTTCTTGGAATATTCAAGTTCAAACTCGATTCTCCTCTCAAAAAGATCACACCGGTTAGGATAATCGTTGCGGTTGCAGCGTTTTTGCTCGGTGCTTATCTTACGACCGGAATTCTTGGCAAAAAACTTGGCGAACTCGAGTCGTTCCTGCCGCCCAAAAATGCCGAATCCCGTTGGAACGTGCTTGGTGATAAGGATGCCGAACTAAAATGGATCAAAAATGATCTCAAAAAAGCGTTCGAAATTGCGAAGATCGAGAATAAGAAGGTTTTTGTTGATTTTACGGGCTACACCTGCACAAACTGCCGCTGGATGGAGGCAAATATGTTTCCGCGTCCCGATGTCAGGGCCGAGCTGGAAAAATTTGTTCTAGTGAGTCTTTATAC
>JABDJV010000200.1 GCA_013003295.1 Pyrinomonadaceae bacterium
CACTACCTGACTCCTGTCTCCTGTCTCCTGTCTCCTGTCTCCTGTCTCCTGTCTCCTGTCTCCTAATCATCATATTTCAAAAACGAATCAACCTGATATCCGTTGAGCTTTTCGCGGCCGCCGAGGAAAGTCAGCTCGACGAGAAACGACATTGCAACGATATCGCCGTTTAGTTTTTCAACCAAGTCAGCCGTTGCCTTGGCAGTGCCTCCCGTTGCAAGTAGATCATCAACGATCAGTACCTTGTGGCCATCCCCGACCGCATCGCGGTGTATCTCAAGAGTATCTTGTCCATATTCGAGATCGTACGAAACCGAAACCTTATCCGACGGCAACTTCCCTGGTTTTCTGACCGGAACAAATCCGGCGCCAATTTGATGGGCCAGAGGGGTCGCAAAGATAAACCCGCGTGATTCCATTCCGATAACTGTCTCGATTCCTTTATTACTGTACTTTTCGACCATCGCATCGAGAGTCTGCTTTAAACCATCTGCATTTTTTAAAAGTGTCGTAATATCGTAAAAATTGATGCCTTCTTTCGGAAAATCCGGCACCTCGCGTATAAGTTCTTTCAAATGTTCCATATTCAATGTTTCAGTAATCTATTTAGCATTGGTTTGCAGTCCTTGCTACTACTCTATCTTAGATCTCTCTCTTATTTTCCAATTATAAATGCTGCAAATTCTCCACTCGGATCTAAAACTATCTCTTCAACTTCCTCGACTCTCGAAAAATTTGGGCCGACAAGCAGCTCTTCGTGAAAAGCTTTGACCGATACTTCACTTCCTTCAACATAGGCTTCGACTCTGCCGTCAGCCAGATTCTTCACATAACCCAGAACCTGATGCCGCGCCGCCGCCCTCTGCGTAAAAAATCTGAATCCAACACCCTGGACAAGACCGCTGACAAAAAATTTTCGGGCAATTAACCTCATTTAACATTTATCATTGAACATTGACCAAATAAAGAGCGAATCGTGAACATTAGATACCGAAACCTCAAAATGTTGGGTGGTAAATGATTAATGTTCAATGATAATGGTCAATGATTATCCCACGGAATCCAAGCAATCACTCAAACTTCTAAGACGGCAGGTATAGATCGGCATCCCCCGCAAGGTAAACTTGCTCGCATTGGTCTGACGCATCTCCTCGGCCAGATTCAGGAAGTCCTTTGGCTCGTCGGTCTCGAAGCTGATTATGTATTCCTGTTCGCTGAATCCGAAGGCGTGGGTCATGTGAATCTTAATATTCTCGAATTTTTGTCCGACCATGAAATTTTCTTTTATCAGGTCTTCCCGTTCCTCGTCGGATTTCTCGTACCAATCACTGTGTTTTGAGCATGGATATACAAAATGATATTTCTTTTCGCCCGGCGCAATGTGAAACCGACCGCCGATTTTCGACGCCTCACTACCCTGAACAAACATCATTTTCCGTGTGACCGAAAGATAATTGTCCGCTGCTTCCAAATAACTACCGAGATTCGTGCGGTACAATTTCGCGGTCATATCCTGGATCAGGTCGAGCGAACTTCCGATTCGCCAAAACATCAGATCCGCTTTTGAGTCAAAACCGACTAAGGAATACGAAAATAATAGCAATTCGTCTGCGAACCCATTAAAGACCTTCTGAAATTCTGATTTGAAAATATTCCTGGTCTCGCGATTTAGCTTACGCCATTCCGGATTCACCCGAAAAAACATAAAGTTCACAAACTGTTTTTCGATTTCAGGCTCAGACTGTGGGTCTGTGATGTCAGATACAAGTCGCAAACCGCCACTTTCAAGATCTTCTTTTTCAGAGTCGTCAAAATCCATTTTCATTCACTATCAAAGATAAAAAACTCTTCCGTTTTCTGCAGAAGGTTTGCGGAAGTATTGTGCCAACTTTTATTTGCATTGTCCAAACTGGACTGTGTCGCTCCAGTAGGGACTCTTGGGTTCCAGTCGAAGACTTTCGCAACCGGGCTACTGGAGCCGCGAGCGTCCCGCTGGCGATGAGCGCAAGGCGCGAACGCATCGTTATGGTTTACATCTCCCGTTATTCACGGCATTCCGTTGCTTCCGCAACGAGAAAAGCGGGACGCTCGTCGCTCCAGTCGGGGGCTTTTGTGTTCCAGTCGAAGGCCTTTTGTGCTCGTTGGGACTCCGCGTTCCGCCAGAGACGCTCCGGGTGGATCGGAGTCGTAAAAGAATTGCACTGATCGGATAAATATCCTATTCTTTTAACAACTACGATCGTTTCAGACTCGCGCTCGCTTGTTCGGATAACATTTATGAAAAAAGGTCTTCTTTTAGCGGTTTTAATCCTGTTAATCTGCGCGGTTACACCCTCCCAGCAGCGTCCGCTAATAACCGAAGACGTAGACATCACACCGGCGGGATCGATCGAGATCGCCGTAGGCTCCGACTTTCTTCAAAATGCGAAATTCCCCCTTTCCGGGTTGAAAGGTGACCTGACCCGGGTTGGCGATATTCGAATCCGGACGGGTTACTCGTCGAATGTCGAAGTACAGATCGAGGGCGTCGTGCAGAATTTCTTGGCGGTCAACTCGAAATCGCCCAATCCTGCGATTCCACTCAACATCGATGGAAACTCGTCAAGTGATTACGGCGATATCAAGACATCGGTAAAGATCAAACTGAAGAACGAAACAAAAAACATTCCCGCCCTTGGCTTCAAATTCGGTTTTCAAATGCCAAACAGCAATGAAGCAAAAGGGATCGGCACAAACCAAATTAATATATTCAGCAACGTCCTCGTTCAGAAAACATTCGGAAAAAAACCTGGGAAGAAACCGAAACTTAAGGTCTTTGGCAATGTCGGTCTCGGAATAATGACTGCGCCGCTCGAGGATTTTTCTCAGAATGATCTTTTGCTCTATGGACTGGCAGGTATTTATCGCGTAAATGACCGTGTAAATATTGCTAGCGAGGTAAACGGCCGGATCAGCACTCAAAGCGGGCCGGCACCGCTCGGGACTGAAAGTAAGGGCCAGTTTCGAATTGGTGCACAGGTTAAAGCCTCCAACTTACGTTTTGATACCGCCGCGATCTTTGGATTGACAAAATTCAGTCCTCGTTCCGGGATCACTTTCGGTGTCACCTATCAATCTCCAGTGATCTTTACACCCGCCCAATAAGTCTATTATTTTATCCCGATCGGTGAGTGTCCCTTCCCAATATGCGGCGCGTTGCGGATTGCTTCGGTGACGAATTCTTTGGCGATCCTAACCGAACTAGCAATATCGTTTTCAAGCGCCAGGTTGGCGGTGATCGCCGCGGCAAGTGTGCATCCGGTTCCGTGAGTCGCAGTCGTTTCGATAAAATCAGCCGTGATAATTGTCGAAGAGTCTTCAATAAACAAAAAATCCCTGGCATAACGAGGTTCCGCGGCGGTTGCCCCTTTTTCCTTTTCAAACGAATGCCCGCCTTTAATCAAAACGTTCCTGGCACCAAGGTCCCTCATAATCTTAGCTGCCTGATAAACACCTTCTTCGTTTTCAATTTTGAGCCCGGAAATTCTCTCGGCTTCCGGAATATTTGGCGTAATCAGGTCGGCCAGCGGAAACAGCGAATCAATCAATGATCTTAGAGCGTCGTCATCGATCAAATCGAAACCGGATGTCGAACGAACAACCGGATCAACGACCAGGTTCCTGAGCCGGCCACCTTTAACGATATCGGCTACTTCACTGATAACTTCGTCGGTCGGGAGCATTCCGGTCTTTACTGCCGAAACCCTGTAATCGTGGAGAATCGGTTCGATCTGTTTTCGGACGTCCTCAGCGGTTTGATGAACTGCGCCATATACACCCTGCGTATTTTGAAACGTTATCGATGTTACCGCTGAGGTCGCAAAACAGCCAAACGCTGAAAAAGTCTTAATATCGGCAATGATTCCGGCCCCGCCGGAAGGATCGAGTCCAGCAATTGTAAGTGCAATCTTTTGCTCACTCATAAAATTAAAGCCTATCGGAATTGCCCCAGATTTTCTAGATCATTCAAGAATCTTATTGCAGCAAAACCCCGCGCACCACTATTCAAGACCGTTCTGTAGTTTTCATCATTGACGCCCCCGAGTGCGAGAACCGGAAACGGCTTTAGCCGTTCACAAAGCTCCCGTAGTTTCTTAAGCCCCTTCGGCGCTCCGTATTCCGCCTTTGAGGGTGTTGGAAATACCGGCCCGTAAGTCACAAAATCGGCTCCCTGACTTTTCAACTTTTCCGCACTAGTGAAGGAATGGGTGGAAGCGCCTACGATCAGGTCCGGTTGAAAGTTTTTCCTGATGATCTCCGGTGAGATCGATGATGACGTTAAATGAATACCATCGGCCCCGGCTGCCGCGGCTATATCGGCACGTTCGTTGATCAAAACTTTGGTGTCGCTTTTCCTTGTGATCGACACGGCTTCCCTGGCAAGTTTTAACCTCAATCTTGCCGTCAAGAGCTTCTCCCTGATCTGGATCAACGAAACCTGTGTTTCCGCCGCAAACTCAATGATCTCAAGCGTTTTCTTTGATTCGGAGGAGAAATTCTGGGGATTTAAGTTTCCACGGGTGATCAAATAAATTATTGGGGCCCGGGAATGAAGAGAGGTTCTAAGTTTTTTGTCGAATGTCAAAACTAAGTTCCAGTACCTTCAAGCATTTCAACGCTCTTGCGGAAGTTTGCGATTTCCCAAAAGGCAAGAAGAATATTAAACACTCCAAGCCCTGTAACCGCACCGCGAAACCATGCTGATGCAACAATCGTTTTCACAATTGGTAATCCCGTATTTTCAACTACCAGTGCGAGCAAATAATTATCGCCCCAATCGCCCACGCCCGAGAGATTCACCCATGGTACGAGGATTAAAAGAATTCCCAAAAGTAACAATACAAGGGCAAAAAGTACTACTGTTATTTTTGTAAGCATAAGGGGCATTATAGCTTGAAACATAGGTGATTGAAACCAGCCCAAAAATAAAGTAGTGTCCAAATTTGTGCGGACATTACCAAAAATAAAAGCGTGAGAGAATTTCTCCCACGCTCTGCTGAAATCGATCTGCCCTTTCTAGGCGACCGGTTCGGCGACTTTTTCAAGTCTGTCCGAAACATCCCGGTAGTCGACGTCAAATGCGTAAATCTCTTCAAAATGCTCGCGGGCCTGGTCGATATCCCCGTTTGCCTCGTAGGCGTTGGCAAGTTCGTAATTAAGAGCCTGCTTTTCTTCCTCGTCCAGCCCTTCAACCTCGTAAGCTCGTGTAAACCACATCACCGCCAGCTTTGGCATGTCTTTCTCCATAAAGCAGTGGCCCAGCAGCGTGCTGCACTGCAAATACTTGCCATCTTCGTCGTTGGGAACGATACATTTTATCGCGCTTTGGAATTCACGGATGGCATCTTCCATCAAGCCCATCTCTTTATACGCAACGGCGTGATGATAATGAGTTTCATATACGTCATTTTCATCCTCTTCGTCGCCATCCGGGTTTAGCGAAGCCTGAATATCTTCTACATCCGGTTCCGCGTCTTCAGAATCCTCGGCCACAGCTTCGTCCTCGTCAGTTTCGGCCTTGCTGGAGTCCTCGTCTTCCAAGGCTTCGCTAGGAGCTGGATCATCTAGCTCTTCTACCGATTCGTCAGCCGATTGCCCGGCCTCTTCTTCAGACTCGACTTCCTCAGAAGCGGACTCCTCGACTGAACCTTCCAATTCCTCATCTTCACTTTCTGGCTCCGCGGTCAAGACTTCCGATTCTTCTTCCTCATCGGCTTCAGATTCTTGTGAGACGGCCTCATCCTGATCTTCCTCAGACTGCGAACCCTCCGTAGACTCCTCTACCTCATTCCCCTCGTCAGAGTCTGCTTCTTCCGATTCAGCGGCAACCTCAACTTCTTCTTCTGAGGACACGGCTTCATCTTCGTCCATTTTGCTATCGATTTCCTCATCGGATTCTTCGTCAGTAGATTCCGTCACGATTTCTTCCGATTCGCCTATGGCGTCAGATTCATCCTCTTCAAGTGAGCCCTCGATCACGCCATAGACCGGGATTTCGTCCTCTTGGATGCCTTCTTCATCCCCGGATTCGAGCGATTCTGAATCGACGTCCACCTCGTCGGCAGCCTCTGATACCTCATCTTCGAAAACCTCATCTTCATCTTTTTCAGCCGTTTCTGCTTCAGGCTGGACAACTTCTTCTTTGTCAGCAACAAGCTCAAGGGCTTCCTCTTCGGAACTTTCTTTAGCTTTGGTGTCTGCCTCAGACTCAACGGATTCTATCTCTTCGCTGACAACTTGATCTGCAGTTTCATCCGAGTCGAGTTCCACTGCCGAATCCTCAACCTCTTCAGTGGTCTCTACTACCGCTTCTTCCTCAACAATGGATTCGTCGCTAAGCAATTCTTCGTCGGCCGAATTCTCATTATCGAATAATTCCTCGTTTTGGTTGTCGTTGGGCGAAATGTTGAGTATTTCGCAGACTTCAGAAAACTCTTCCCGATTTCCGAATGCACCGATAAGTTCCTGCAGCGAGGTTTCAGCCAACTCGTTGTAACCTTGCTCAATGTAGAATTTAATACTATCCACACTTTCAGGTATATCGGATTCCTCAATGACCACGGGGTCGATCCCTTCAACTTCCTCAGAAGATTCGTCACCCATCGCAAATCCATTCTCGGAATGCGGATCATCTTCCGGCGCCAAAACGCTCAGCGCTTCAACGACAAGAACTTCGTTCGAATTCTCATCCTGCGGCTTTTGTTTAGCCGAATCTTCTTCCGAACCGTGAAGATCGTGAATTTCCTTTAGACGTTCAGAATGGTCACTGCCGTTTGGATCGATCTGAACCAATTGTCTCAGCGCGAATCTCTCATCATCGACGAGCTCGTTCATACGCGAAACTTCCAAAAGCTGTTCAAGCACTTTTTGGCGCTCGTCTTTCTCTTTGTTCCATTCGTAATAACGTGCCATTAATCGTAAGGCCTGGGCCTGCTCGGGATTCCGTGCAAGAATCTCGTTCAGGAAGTCAAGCAGCCGCTCCGATTTGGCGCTAACCAATACCTGCTCCGAGACCATCGACAGTATTCGCACTGCCGATTCGACGTCGTCTTTCTTTAGGTAGTATTCGATAAGGTCAAACAGCTTCGGGTAATTGATTGGTTCCCGAACTACCAGATTGACAATAACTTCTTCAGCTTTTTCGGGATCATCGAGTTCGAGGTGGCAATCAGCTAGCAGATATATGATGTCTTTTTTGTTTGCACTTTCCTCAAGAGTATCTTCGAGGATCTTTACCGCCTCTTCCGGGTATCCAAGGCTTATCTGGCACTCGACAAACGCCTTGATCGCACCGATATCATCCGGTACAACGTCCAAAGCCCGGGAAAGCGCTGCAACCGCCTCTTCATACTGCCCGTTCGCAACTAATCTCTTTCCGCCCTCTATAAAGGCC
>JABDJV010000229.1 GCA_013003295.1 Pyrinomonadaceae bacterium
ACCCTCGACTGTAAGCCACGACGGAAAAGGAGTTTTCAAAGATTTGGAAAACGATTTTGAGGCGGGACGATATCATTCGCTTGTCGTTGAGCGAAGTTCACTTCCCGAGTGCCTTGAAATTTCGGCCGAAACCGAAGATGGTATGATCATGGGTTTGCGACATAAAGAATTAAAGGTCGAAGGGGTTCAGTTTCATCCGGAATCAATTCTTACTTCACATGGAAAAAAACTCTTGCAAAACTTCCTGGATTTTTGAGATATTAATTATACGGGTCTGCCCATCATTCCTTCGCAGCGCCCCAATTTTCCGCAACCAGCAAGTTTCAAACCCTTATCCCATCGTTTAGACTGATATTATGTCGAAGACACCTTGGCTGATGGATTCTCCTCAGTCGGCAACAAATATAAAGGCCGATACGCCGTTACACGAATATCTGGTTCGATTGACCCGCGGCGAAAATTTGCGGTTTAAAGAATCGGTGGCGTTCTTTCGCGCAATTACGGCAAAAGACGCCAACCCGGTGCAGATAGCCGGCGCATTGGTTGCATTGAGCAGCAAAGGCGAGACATTTGAAGAGTTGGCCGGGATGGCACGGGTGATGCGCGAGCAGGCTTTTCAGATCTCAACCCATCACAATAATTTTATAGACATCTCAGGAACCGGCTCAAGCAGTTCAAAGACTTTTAACGTATCGACGGCTGCCGCACTAGTTACAGCAGGTGCCGGATTGCCGGTCGCAAAACATTCAAGCCGTGCCGGAATGAGTAAAACAGGGAGTGCCGATGCCCTTAGCCAACTCGACGTGAATGTTTCAGGAGATCAAACACTCGCGCAGGCGTGCCTGAACGGAGCCGGTATATGCTTTATGTTTGCCCCAAAATTTCACCCTACATTACTTCGGGTTGGCGAGGTAAAAGCAAATTTGGGAATTCGTTCGAGCCTGAATTTACTTGGTGTACTGGCAAATCCGCTCAATCCCCCAAGGCAATTGCTGGGTGTCTGGCATCGATCGCTTGTCGAACCAATGGCACAGGCGTTGGCTACTCTTGGCGTAAAAAAGGCATGGGTCGTTCACGGATCGGATGGGCTGGATGAAATAACTCTTAATGGAAGGACTTTTGTTGCCGAAGTTGTTGGCAATAAGATCAAAACGTTTCAGATCTCGCCCGAAGATTTTGGTTTAAAGAGTTCGGAAATCGACCATTTAGAAGCGGACAGCCCTGCAAGCAGTGCAAAGACGATCAGCGAGATACTTGAAAGTAAGCGCCGGGATCAAGCGCGTTCGCTGGTGGTCATCAACGCCGCGGCCGCTTTATTGATCGCCGGAAAAAGTGTCGACCCTATGCAGGCGGCGAGACTTGCCGAGCAAAGCATCGACAGCGGATCCGCCCGAACCAAACTAGACAGACTTATTCAAACCACAAATAAAAAGCAGCTGTGATTGCGGATCTGATTCTGCAATTGAAAGATAAGATTATGTTTTCGGCGCTTAGCTGGCTTTACAGCAAAATTATTGATCAGAGGAATCTGAGGTACGAAGACGGGACATTTAAAAGTCACGCTCTGAGCGTCCCGGTAATCTCGGTTGGAAACATCACGGTTGGCGGAACCGGAAAAACTCCTCTGGTCGGTTTGATCGCGGAAATATTGGCTGAAAGCGGTGAAAAGGTTTGCGTCATCTCACGCGGTTATAAACGCGCTAACCCCAAACAGCGGGTGTTGGTCTCTGACGGAAATGAGGTTCTCGCAGATGTTCAGAATTCTGGCGACGAGCCCTTCGAACTCGCCTGCGCTCTTCTGGGAAAATCGATCGTAATTGCGGATGCGGATCGTATCGCGGCTGGAAAATGGGCGATCGAGAAGTTTAAGGTTACAAGAATTGTGCTGGACGACGCCTTTCAGCATCGAAAAATATCCCGGGATCTGAATATTGTAACGGTCGACGCAACAAATCCGTTTGGTAACGAAATGACTTTACCCTCGGGGATCTTGCGCGAGCCGATCGAAAATCTCGAAAGGGCGGATCTCTTCGTAATAACGCGTTCTAATCTCGCAAACGACCCGGCGTCTGTAGAGGAAAGAATCCGGGCATTCAATGGTTCGGCCCCGGTTATTTGGTGCGAAAACCGAATTTCGAAAGTTACCGACCTTGCTGAAATGTCCTCGGGAACGAATTCTGCTCCTGAGTCGCTCAAAGATCGGTCGTTATTCGGGTTTTGCGCCATAGGAAACCCGAACAGTTTTTTTCAGCAGCTGAAAATGGACGGATTCAATCTTGCCGAGACCAAATCGTTTTCCGATCACCATTCTTACAACCAAAGGGATGTCGATATGCTCGGCGAACGCGCCAAACAGAAAAACTGCGACGCCTTTATAACGACAGTAAAAGACGCCGTTAAGCTTGATCAGCTGGAATTTAGGAAACCTTGTTACGTTGCCAAAAGCGAATTGATCATCAAGCAAAAAAATAAACTGCACGAGCTGATCAATGCAGTTTCCACGTCTTAGGCAGGTTCTTCCTTAATCTCCGGTGTCTTGCTCGACACCGCTTTTGACCTTCTTGTTTTTTGACGAAGGAGGCGGCTGCTTTTCCTTTGGCTGGGGCTTGGGTTTATCCTCGACCTTCGGTTTCTCTATCGTCGGCTTCGGACTTGGTTTTGGAGTCTTATTAACCGTCTTTGCGGGTGACGGAGTTGCCGTTGGGTTTTCAACTGATTTCTCAGGCGAAGGCGATGTCTTCGGCTTTGGTTCGGGAGTCGGAGTTTGTGCCGGCCTCGGCACCAAAACGATCTGATTGCCATCCTTATCATAAAGCGGCTCATCCTGATTAAACGGACTTGTAGACGTGCCTCCCGGATACTCTACGTACGGCCCCGGCGCTCCCAAGGGAGCTCCGCCCGGCTGGGGGTTTCCGCCGCGGTCCCAGATCGGGTTTGGAATCCCGCCACCAACATCCGACGGCGAAAGCCGCGGATCAGTTAAGAGCATCTCTGTATTTGAAGGATAATCGGCCATATTCGGCAAATTTTGCTCATTTAGCCCGGTCGCTGGATTCAGAGGCTGCACCGGCAATCCCTGTTCATCCGTTTGTACGGTTGTCGGATTCGTCCGCTTTACGTTTGTCCAGTAGATCAATGCAAACGCAAGAATCGAAATTCCCGCCAAAACGATAAAGGCAGTTTTCCAAATATTGTTTCGGCCCGCTGCGTTTGCCGCGGCAACGTCAACTCTCGGAGCGATCATGGCGTTATCTTCACCATCGATCATTGTCGCCTCGGCAAGGTCCTCAGCAAATGCCGACGCAGTCTGGTAACGCATGTCCGGATTTTTTGCGAGGGCCCGGATCGCAATCGGCTCAATTTCATCCGGAATATCATCTCTAAAAGCGGCAAATGGCGGCGGCGGTACCTGGGCGTGTTTGAGCATAAGATCGGTCGAATTATCAGCCATAAACGGCACTTCGCCAACCAACATCTCAAAAAAGATAATTCCCAAAGAATAAATATCCGATCGTTCATCCGGATCCGTCTCCTCAGAGCATTGCTCAGGTGAGAGGTAAGACAATCGCTCGAGGGATTCCGGACCGTCAGGGTCGCTTATATATGTGGAATTAAATGAGCCAAGATCCAAAACTTTGACGAGCTCCGTATCATTAGCCATTTCGGTGAGCAAAACTTTTTCGCTCGTCAAACTCAGGTGCGAAATCCCGCCGGCATGGGCCGAGGAAAGCGCGGCCGCTATTTGCCGTGCGATTCGAACCGCACGCTCTACCGTAAATGGACCTTCTTCGCGAATCGCCTCGCCGAGAGTTCTTCCCTCCGCGTCTTCCATAACGATAAAAACGGCACCCTCTTCATCTTTGCCAAAGTCCGTAACGTTTAAGATATTCGGGTGTGAAAGCCTCGAGATAGTACGCGCTTCGATGGAAAACTGCTCGACAATGCTCTCGTCAATGGCAAGCGCCGGTGAGAGTATCTTGATCGCTACGGACTTCTCCATCAGCGTATGGGTACCACGATAGATAGCCCCCAATTCGCTTTCACGAATGAGCTCTTCGATCTCGTATTTGTCCGCCAGTCTTTTTCCGATAAATTGGTCAACCATTATTCCACACTAATTATGAACGAAAATTATATCCGAATTTGCAAACAAAACCGATAATTTTGATTCGCGCGCGCCTAAGTTAGTTGTAACATAGCTAATTTAATTTTTAAACGAAAAACGTGGATGAACCGTCAGCTCATCCACGCCTTCAATTCTGACCACCCTTCTTAGAGTTTTACGAAAACAATGAGAAGTGCGAAAAGCACCAGTGACTCAATTAGAGCCAGCGCAATAATCATAAGCGTTTGAACGGTGCTGGCAGCTCCCGGATTGCGAGCTGCACCTTCTGCGGCTCTCGAACCAACAAGGCCCTGTCCAATACCGGCAAGTCCTGCAGCCAATCCAAATCCAATGCCGCCACCGATCGCCTTTGCTGCGCTTACAGTGTTTGCATTATCTCCCGCTCCTGTCGCTGCAGCCGGTTCCTGAGCAACAGCAACCACCGCCATCAACATAAGTGCGAGAGTGATATAAAATAAATATTTTAATTTTTTCATTTCCAAATCTCCTCCATTTAATTTACGAAGAGCATTGTTACAACGTTCTAAAACCGGCCCTGGGTTATGAGTTCGCCTCACTTCCGGTATGCGCTCAATTTATACTCACGTAGAGTTGAAGCTCCTGTAGCGTGCGGGCATATCTTATATAAACGACCGGGTTTTCAAACACATTCAGCAATTACTCTTCATTTGCGGTTAATTGTTTTTATTATTTGAATGCGGCCAACCGCGGATCGCAATTCAAAAAAGATTTAAGCATGTGCTGCGGCCATCGATTTGCCCGCTTCCTCCGCTTGATCATCTTGAGCGGCGTGGTCATGCGGCTCGTGTGAGACCTCACCGATATAGATCATCGAAAGCAGTGTAAATACGAGGGTCTGAACAAACGCCACAAAAACTGCAAGCGGCATGATCGCAATCGGCAGCAACATCTGCGTAAACGGTGGCGCGAGGCCAGCGATCTGCATCGCTATCTGCTCATCTGCAAACATATTTGCAAAAAGCCGAAGCGCCAACGTTAACGGCCGGATCATGTTGCTTATGAGTTCGATTCCAAAGATAAGAGGCGTGATGATCACGGCCATAAGGAGCGGTAATTTTGGTCCGGCAAAATGTTTTAAATGGTTTATCGGGCCATTTTCATGGATGCCGACGTAGTTGTAGTAGACAAAAGAAGAAATACCAAGTGCCAGTGTGACGCTAATATGGGCCGTCGGCGACATAAATAGCGGAAACAGGCCCATTAAATTCGAAATCAGAACCAATACCGCAAATGTCGCTACTACCGGGAAATACTTATATCCATGCTCGCCGATTACACTAACCACGAGATCCTTGATAGCAAGGAATCCGGCCTCGAGTGTAAGCTGTCCCTGCTCCGGATCGTCTTCCGACAACTTGCCCTTTAGAATCGAGATTACGATGATCGTCAAAATACAAGCGATGACAAACATGATCGAGTACCATGGAATCGCATTCGCCACCGTGTATTTGCCAAAAACCGCTTCAGCGTTTGTACCGAAATACCCGAGAAGTTGGTCCCAAACGGGCTTCGTATAAGCAATTTGAAAATCGTAAACCGGCTCACCGAGATAGTGATTTACAAACTCCACTATCAATGGTTCGACGTGTCCGCCTCCGCCTTCAGAAAATAAGAACATTTGTTAAATTCCCTTTTTAGTATTGATCGAAGAGAATATTCGCAGGATCCCTTCGAGCATTACCGCTATCGCAAAACTTGATAAACCTAAAATTACCGCGACTATCGAAATCATCTTGCTCAAGTAAATCAACATCAAGACGATCGCAAATATCAGATATCGCAAAATGTAGCTTCCTGCAAAAAGATTCGGTTTTATACCGCTTTTCGCTACGCTAAAGATGCTTTCGAGCGACCGCTTTAGCCAATAATAATTGACAAATGATAAGACGCCGCCGATAAGAATACCGATTCCAAAAATGAGCGATTCAAAGATTGCACCAATTATCGCACCGAAAACAACGACCAAGCCCATGATCCACAATATTCTGATATGTGAAAGCTGCTTGAAGCTGTCTTCATTTACCTCTGAAGATGTTGCGTCTTCGCCCATCGCGAAAGAAGCATTTTATAAGGTTAAGATCGAAAATTCAAAGCCGGAAACGGCTTTTAAGAAGTGTCCGCAAGAATCTCGTAAAAGATAAAACCAAGCCCCAAAAACCGGCGCGCGAACTATTCGTTATTTTCATTGTCTTCACTTGAAAACAGTGATGTTTTTTCAAAATCGCTTGTAGGAGGGTTTAGAATCTGGCGGGTGGTCCTGAAAAACTGAACAAAACCAATTATCGCTCCTAAAATTATTCCCCCGACAATTCCCCAGGGGCTCGTTCCGACATAAAGATCGACAAACCAACCTAGAACAAGCATAAAAACGACCGATGCAAAAAGGCTTATCCCCGCTGAAAATGCGAGGCCCGATTTCCGGGCGGTTTCTGCGGGCGTGTCAGGTGTAAACGGCATTTGCGAGATATGAATTTTCGGATCGCTAAACTGAAGCGAAGAAAGATCCGATTTTGCATCTGCACTTGATTTTGAATCGATTGGCAAAGATGGATCTTTTTGCGAGGCCAAAGTCTCTTCACTGATCTCATTTTCGATCGCGAGAATTTCTTTTTCCAGTCTTTCGATCTTTTTTGCCAGTGGGTCATCTTCGGAAGCTATGGTTTCAATGTGCTTTGAGGGTGTATCCACCTGAACTTCGCGTTTTGGTTGTCCGATCGGCTTTTCGACTTCGAACGGCTCGACCCCTTCCTCGGCTGCTTTCAGGTTTGATTCCGACTCCGCAAGCATCGCAGCTTTGATCTCATCGATAGTTTCGATTTCATCGTCTGGCAAAATTGAAGTCACCCCGGACGATTTACTATCCTTCTTTTCGACCTTAGCTGCTTCCTTATCAGTCGTTTCGTCTTCCCCTAAAAGACTCTTGATCATGTCCATTTCTCCCGCGTAAGATAATTCTTGGGAACATCAATAAGCAACCCCTTTTGCGAATGCTGCAAGGAACTGTGAATAAAACAAACGTGCGTACACCAGCAGGATTTTCCCCCGTCTATCCTCTTTAGCTCCTCCCGGCGCCCGTTTGCATTCCAAAGTTTAGAGAAATCGTAATCAAAATCGCGTAATGAAGCAAATTTTTCCAGCAGCTCACACGCCCTGACATCGCCATTGTAATCTACCACCGCGACGGTATCCCCCGCGGTGCAGGGAAAGCTCCATTCGGTTTTCTTGTTAAAATTTGCATGCTGATGCCGATAATGCGTCATGATCGTCCCAACGTAAGCAACGCTTTTTATAAATCGCTTAGCCCTATCATCATCCGCAAACATCCTTTCACTGTATCGCTTGGTAATATCCGCAGCTTGTTTGTAGATCCCCGGCAATACTTCGGCGGGAATCTCTTTGATACTATCTCCGACCTTTGTTTCACCGCGTATAATGTTGAAATACTGCCCGTCCAATCTGCAGTTTTCCCATAAAAACTCGGAAAGCTTTTCGATCTCGTCATAGTTATCGGCGCAAACAACCGTATTTACATTTAACCGAAATCGATCCTTAAACTTCTCCTTAAGCGGATATAGATGCTCGATACAGTCAACGGCCTTCTCCCAGTTTCCCGGCACACCGCGTATCTTATCGTGAGTTTTTCCATAGCCGTCCAGCGCGATGTTCAAGTAGAGTTCGTTAATCGATTCGTTTCTGGTTAGGGCATGATCCACGGTTTCGTAAACGCGGTCTTTTATAAGTGCATTGGTCGGTATTATTAAGCGTGTAACGCCATTGTTTTGAGCAAAAAGATCGATGATCCCGTTAACGTCGTTTCGGAGTGTTGGTTCGCCGCCGGAAAGCCACAAGTCAGTTATTTCCGGCATCGTCTCTGAAACTTTTGTTATTTGCTCAAATGTCAGGTCGCCATTCTGATTCAATTCCTCGTGATAGAAACAGGTCTCACAAGCGGCATTGCAGCGCGACGTCACAAAGAAGATGACTGTACCCAGCTTCTTTTCTCTTTTTGTCGAACGCAGCAGCTTCGCGAATTGTAAGACCTTATTCTTCATTTTTTTTTATGATAACAGTTTTGTTCGCCGAAACTAGCTCGTATCTTATGCCGCGCCATACTATCTCGCGGGAAAGCAGGGCTCGTATATTGTTATAAAGATATAGAAATGGTGTGATCAACCAGAGCGTGAGCTGCGGAAGCACTTGCCGGCTCAACTCATCCTTGTAGTCTCTCAAAATCAGTCTCACCGCCTGAAGACGCACGCGGGCTTTTGCCAAACCGAGCGCAAGAATCGCCGATACTGCCAGAAGTGTGATCCAAAAATGCAAACCCGAAGCTATAAATAGGAGGAATATGCCGGTCAATAAAGTACCGGTAAAGAGGGCCGACCCGATCAGCGAAACTCTGAAATGCGCCGGAGAATATACACGGGTTATCTTGATCTGCCGAGTCGAAAACTCGAGTAACTCACGAAAACTGCAGTCCTCCACCGTCGCGGTCAAACATTGAGGAACGAAATGGATCTGTAAACCAGCTTCCTTCAAAATGCTCGTCAAGGCAAAATCATCGGACAGCGTTCCCTTCCAGCGTTTTCTAACTTCCAGATCTTCGAATACACTTCTACGGATCGCCGTCGACCCGCCCCAGCAAAAGTTTCTTTTTTGATCGCCTCCCAGCGATGATGCGATCGATGCGTTCCAGACACTTCGAAGATGAGTGGGAAATCCGCCGTTTTTCTGAACAAACCAGCGGTAACCGGTCGAACAACCGATCCGGTAATTTTTCAGTGGGCCGACCAGGTGCTGAAGCCAATTTCTTCCGGGCCGCGCGTCTGAATCTACAAAGACGATAACCTCACTTTTATTTGATATTTTCAGCACCGCCTCTCGCAAGTTATGAACCTTTTGTCCGCTATCAGTAGCTTTCCCCGCCATAACCAAGTGAGTACCCGGCGCAGCCGCCTTGATCTCATCGATCAATTCGAATGCCTCATCCGCACGGTCCTCAACAACGAAAACCACTTCGTAGTCGGGATAATTTTGCGAGGTAATCGCTTCAAGGTTTTTGACAAGATCTTTATCAATTCCCCGGCACGGTACGATCACCGAAGCAAAGGGCTTGTAGTCGGATGGCTCGTTGTTAAGTTCTTGTTTGAAGTAGGCTAGGAAGTCGAATCCACCGCGTAAAGACTTATATCCGAGAAAGATTTGAATGATAGCAAAAAAATAAAATACGAACATAGCTATTTGATCGTCTTAATTTTTTCCGCTTTCGATTTTAAGAATGGGTGCAGAAATTCGATCGTTTTCTCTGTTGCGCCGCTGTTTTCAATCATTAAATTAAAAGCACGTTTTCCGAGCTGGTCTCTCTTGTTTTTATTCTTCAACAGGTCCTCAAGAGTTCTGATCAATTCCGCCGCGAGCTCCTCATCCTTGAGTTCTGGCAGTTGGATCAGCGCCTCGTGCTCGACAAATTTTCTAGCAATCTCATCAAAATTCATCGTATAAAAACCGGTAAAAATCGGTTTCACATTTATCGCCGGCTCTAAGAAGCTCTGTCCACCATGGGGAATCAAACTCCCGCCCATAAAGACGATCTCAGCCATCGGATAGACATCGCGAAGCTCGCCAATACTGTCAAGCAATATCACCTCGGCGACCTTATCTCTTCCCGATTCTTCTTCGGTTCGGCGAACCCAGTCGAAACCCGTTTTTCGAATCAATGCTTCGACCTCGTCAAATCTTTCGGGATGCCTCGGAGCGATCAGGAGTCTCGGCAGTTGCTCCGAAGACTTTTTCCAAACCTCCTTAAATGCGTCGAGTATGATCTTTTCCTCCGGGCTATGAGTGCTCGCGGCAACTACCAATGGTGCAACTTCGCTGATCCCAAATCTTTCTTTCAAATACGTACTGAGATCACTTTCGGATTCGCCAACGACCTGGTCAAATTTCATATTTCCGGTCACTTTCACTTTGCTGCTTCGAATCCCCAACTGGATCATACGCTTTGCGCTCTTATGGTCCTGCATAAGCGCCAGATCAATATAGTTCAAGACGCGCTTCATCGTGTTTTGGATCCACGAGTATCTCTTCACACTTTTCTCAGAAAGCCTTCCATTTACGATCAAAACCCGCGCACCGCCCTTATAGGCCTCCCTAAAAAAGTTGAGCCATATCTCGGTTTCGAATACCAGTATCACTTTCGGATTGATCCGCCTTAAACTCTTGCGCACGGCAAATCGCCAGTCGAATGGAAAATAAAAGATGCGGTCTGCTTGATCGCTGAATAGCTTATTGGCCAGATCGTGTCCTGTCCTGGTGGTAGTAGATATTACGATTCGAAAATGCGGATATTTCTCGATGATCTCGTCGACCAGGGACCTTGCGGCATTCGTTTCACCAACTGAAACGCAATGAATCCAAACAACTGCCCGCTCATCCTGCTTAAGCTCCGGAATGTTCCCCAAGCGCTGCTTGAAGCCGGACGCGTATTTTTTTCGTCGGAACAAAAAAAGCGGCGACATTATTACGAAGCTGATCGTATATAAAAAGCTGTATAGAAGAAACATTATCCGCAGTTTAAAATTTAGAAAAAGCCTAGACAGCCGCTTTCGACTCCCTAGACTTCACAAAATCCTTTATAGATCTTCTTAATCTTTGACCCTTTCAATATATCTCTCTTCGCTTGGATTAACTCGAATTTTTTCACCCTCGGTTATGAACGGTGGAACATAGAGGGTAATGCCGTTTTCAAGCGTGGCAGGTTTATTTGAATTTGAAGCGGTCGCCCCTTTCATTACCGGCTCGGTTTCGGTAATCACCAGATCAAGCGATTGGGGAAGCTCAACCCCGATCGGGGTCTCGTCAAAAAATTCTATTTGAATCTTTAGACTCGGCATCAACCACTTTGCCGCATCTCCCAGATCATCTTCCATCATTGCGATCTGTTCGTAAGTTTCGGTATTCATGAAATGATGCTGTTCACCGTCAGAATACAAATACTCCATATCGCGTTGTTCAAGCGCGGCTTTTTCCACCGAATCATTCGGGCGGAAGCGATGTTCGAACGAGTTGCCGGTCATCAAATTCCTAAGGCGTGTTTGAATATGTGCCGGCCCTTTGCCCGGCGTGTGGTGCTGGTATTCCATTACTTTGCAAGGCGCACCGTCCATGATAATGGTGTTTCCCTTGCGAACTTTACTCGCTTGTATCGACATAAAAACTCAGAATAACTCCGTTGCAATGATATTAAACCGTATTCCAGCTGCAGCTTTTTATCTGCGCGTTTATCTTATGCTTTCTGCTTTTTAAATTCCAATGGCGGGGGCTCCTCTCCTTTTTGAGGAACCTCTCGATTCAGACTCTTATAAATAACCGTGATCTGATCGATCCATTTTTTTGAATCTTTATGATCCGGATTGTACTCCAGCGATCGACGGAAATCACCTATCGCGGCTGCATATTGTCTCGCCTTGGTTAAGGCCAGAGCTCTTTCATATAGGGCAATCCCAACAGCTTTCTTCGCGTCAGCGTCACCTGGCTTTGCCTTTGCGGCGGCCTTTGCTTTTTCGATCGCTGCGTCGAACGTAGAAGTATCGATCGGATCACCGCTTTGGGTCCATTTGGATTTTTCCTTGGGTCTTTCGACCTTTGGAAGCTCGGGCGCCGTTTTCGTGATCTTCGCTTCTTTGTCCACGGAATGAGCGGCTACCGTTTCTTTTTCTTTTTCCGATAGTTCCTTCTTTTCGATTGGTTTTTCAGAAACCTTTGGAGGCGTATCGGAACAACCTGCAATAAAAGCTATTGCAGAAATTAATATTACTAAGTTTTTCATCTTTAATTTCGTAACTAAGACTTAATTCTCTATAAAGGGGCGCGACTGCAGGATATAGATTCGCCCTCGCCGATAGCCCCATTCAATATCCTGGTCGACTTCGTTCCCAAAAACTCGTTTTATTCTCTCACCGGCGGCAACCAGCCTGCGTGTAACGAGATCCGTTAGAACATTTCGCTCTCCAACTATCGGAACTTCCTTGACGCCGCCGTTTTCATCAAAAACAAGCAATGAATCTTCGGCCGAACGTGTTAAGACCTGTATAGTATTCGAACGCTTATTAAATAATATCTGCTCTGCGATCTTTTTGCCATCAACCACCTTGATTCCAAGGCCGCGCTTTGCACTTATATACATGGCCCGTTCATTTTGCTGATCAAACGGATCTTTTGTGATCAAAACTCCGCTCGAATCCATATTCACACCCGTTTGCATCAAAACGCCCATATAGGTCCCGTTGTGAGCGATAAAATTCCGCTCGCGTGCCTCGTAAGCTTCAAAATTCCATAGTGAAGCCCAGACAGTTTTAACTGCTTCGATCACGCGATCAGCTCGTTTTACATTCGGAACCGTTTCATAGAGCCCGGCGCCGCTAAAATTCGGCATATCCTCCGCATTTGACGAACTGCGCACAAAAACTCCGCGGCCACCAAGATAGGTGCGCCATTTCGCCAGGACCGCAGTCCTCAATTTTGGGTCAAACTTTCCGTTCTGAATTTCTTCACGAAAGGCCTTCAACTTCTGTTTGCGGATCTTTGGGTTATGAACAAAGTCGTTATCATACTGCAAGTCCTCGATCTTCTCTTTGAAACCATTTCTCTTCATGAATTCGTCGTAGTAGAAAAATGGAATTGCAAACCCCCGCGGAACTATCACCCGCGGAATCCTCGCACTCGTGATCTCACCAAGATTTGCCGCTTTCGCTCCGTAAACCTTGCTATCGTCTTTGCGTATCTGCCACAGCGTACCGAGACGCTTAACCGCAAGATCGGACGGCGGCGATTTTATGATCTTGTCGAGCTCCTTTTGACGCTCCGCGTACCAATCAAGCTCTTCTTTTCCAGCCAACTTATATTTTGGCTCGGTCAGCGTCGTTTCAAATTCTATCCATCGCCCGTCAAATTCTTTAAAAAGTTTATCGGCGTCCTTGATATAAGCGTTTGGAATACCCCATCCCTTTGCCAATAAGTTTACATGTGAAAGCGGAGTAGATTGCTTGGCAACGATGATTCCTGCTACGGGCGGAAGGCTTATCGGAACTTCTTTTAACACCAGGATCTCGTTGTAACCAATCTCAACCGTTTCGTCATTGATGTCGTCAATTATGTGAACTCTCCCAACTCCCTTGGCGACGTTGAGTGCGAGATATTCCTGATTTCTAGATATCTCCGCCGAAGTAACCCGGTTTATCACGAGATCCATTGAAAGCTCATCGTGACGGCTCGAATTGGGCTTAAAGGCGACATCGGTAAAAAACGTTTTGTTTATTACGTCGTTGGTCAACTGTATCTGGTCTGCCGGAATCATATCGCCTTCCCAGTATTCAAACGTAAACTTTTCAACCGGTATCTGATAGGCGATTGTGCCGACAATAAACCGTCTGTTTTGTTTGATATACAGGTCATCAAAAACATCCTGGCCTTTGAGCAGCAAGTAGTTTCCCCGGAGAAAATCTTTGTGAAAGCGATATTTTTGCGAATTTATGTAATAGATTTTATTTTTCTCTTTTCGGTCGATCACAAACATCGCATGCGGCATCGCATATGGAGTTCCCTTGTGGTAAACGCGTGCCATCAAATCGAAATCCTCACGCGAATTCACCTTCAGAAGATATTTCTTCTCCGAATCAGGCGTCTTGTTCATCACGCCCTTAGGTTCCCGCGTCGCTGTTGGCTTACGGGTCATCTGCCCAAGAATACAAGTAGAAGAAAGTAAAATCAGAGACAATGAGATAAGGATGAATTTATTGAATTTCATATTAAATTCGCAGCCGATCGTTATTGCCGTAAAAATCCTTTGCTCCCGAATAGTAAAGTACTGATATCAAAATAAAATATCTGCCGGAATTTATCAAAAACGAATCTTTTTCGCTGCCTACTTACGTAGAACGTCTTCGATCGCATCACATGCGATTTTCGTACCGTTTTCCGCAGCTATGATGCCCTTTACTTCCCGCGCCTTTGCCTCGTAACTTTTATCTGACAAGAGTTTCCGCAGTTCTTTGGCAGCGCTCCCAGCACTATACCGATCGCGCGCTATCGTTATTGCAACGCCCAAACGCTCACACCTCGCCGCATTGTCCGGCTGGTCGTGCGAAAAAGGCATGATCAAATGCGGAACTCCGGCGCGCAAAACCTGAGCGGTCGTTCCTACACCGCCCTGGTGTACGACGCATGCCGCTCGCGGAAAGATCTTGCTGTATGGTGCGTAATCAAAGGCAACACGATCATCGTCTAAACCAATCGGGGGCTCATTAAATATCCCATAAAGCATTACGGCACGGCGATTTAAGATTTTTGCCGCCTTGATGCTTTCATCAAAAAAATCTCTCGGATCCATTACTGCGGCCGATCCAAGGGTAAAAACTATTGGGGTTTCTCCTCGATCGAGAAATGTCTCGAGATCAGTCGGCATCACTCCCAAGTCTTTTTGTCCGTCGTAAAAGCAAAATCCGGTCTGAAGAGTAGGCGAATGCCAGTCGGGGCGGGTTCTTCCGAGTGCCCGCGAAAACATCGCCAGGTTCAGGTGAGGCGAGTGCTTGTCTTTTACGATCGGATCGTGGTCATCACTTAATCCGATTTCGCGCCGAAATTTCCGATACGGCTTAAGCCATCTACCGATTACACGGCTCATGATCCAGAATACAGTGCCGTGAAAGGGCCTGCCGAGAAAATTGAAGTGCCTTAACCACTCAGCATTCGGATAGACATTTCCATCATATGCCGAAAACATCGAAAGAGGAGCAAGGGCCGTAGAGATCCACCTGAGATCCAGTTTTTCAGCTACCGACTGGGCTGCATATACTATCTCGCCGGGAATCAAAAGGTCGACACCCTCACAAACCTCAAACAAATCTTCGTACATATCAGAAATGCTCGGAAGCATGTATTCCGTTAGAAGCGTTTCCGTTCCGGTCTTTGTATCCATCACGGCTTTTGCGATTTCTTTATCCTCCGGATCAAACTCGGGTCGGAGCGGATGAAACTCAAAACCGAGCATCGTAATTTTTTCCCGGTAAGGCTCAAGCGTGCATATGACGATCTCGTGCCCCCGCTCCCTGAGTTCGAGGGCGAGAGCAAGAAACGGATGTATGTCTCCGAGGGAGCCGTAGGGAGCTAAAACGATTTTCGCCATACTACTTAGTTATTCGTTAAGATCGACCTTTTCGGTTTCAGCGTCGGACGAGTCTGCCTCGCGCTTTTCTTTATCAGCTTCGATTTGTCTTTGCATGATTTTGGCATTTCTTTTTTTGACTCTTTCTTTAACGGGAAAGCGGGTGCTTATCAAAAAGCTAAGACAAGCCAAAACGGCGGTTACAAAACCCGCGTCGTATTTCTCCGTCCACAAGAAAAATGCGGCGATTCCGATAAGGACCACCGCAAGAATTTGAAAAAATCTTTCCATAAAGCTACTCTTCCGCAACTTCAGAGTTTAACTCCTCTTCGACAAACTTTCTGGCCCTTCGCTTCTGAAGATATTTTTTCCAAAAATAACGCAGAATTAGGAAGATCGGCAAAACCACGATTATCAAAAACGGCAATATCGCGATCACAAATCGGACCAGATAAAGTATGAAAGTAAGGGCCGCTTCAAATCCATCTCCGATCGCCTCTTTCAACTCGTAGAAGAATCCGGTAGAGCTACCGGAAATCGCTGTCGGTGTTCGCAGGTTTAGTTTAATAGTCGAAAAACTTGATTGGTTCTCAAGAAACCGTTTTCTACCTTCAATTCGCTCGATCTCGGTCCTTACATTTGCCAATTCGCGTTGCACATTCAAAGCATCCTTTACCGATTTCGACTGCTTCATTATCTCGAGAAATCTTTCCTCAAGAGCTTTTTTGGTTTTCAAGCGGGCTTCAATATCGATGAATTCTTCGGTAACATCCCGGCCTTTTACGGATTCTGTGACCACCCGGTCCACAGCTTTTCGGATTTCCTCGAGCGCTTCCTCAAACTTGTCTGACGGAACCCGCAAAGTCATAGAAACCATATCGCGCGGTCGTGCAGTGTTGTTGCTGCTGGACTTAGTGGCCTCAAAGACGAGTCCGTTTTTGCTAACAGCGATCTCCGAGATCTTCTTTTTCGCCGCGTCGGGATCGCTCGTCTCGAGCTGCAAATTCGCGTTGCGAATGATCTTCCTTTCGGTTACTTTGACCGGCTCTGATTGGCTTTTATCGGCCTTTTCAAGCGAAACTTGATTCTGTGCCGCCCTTTTGGGTGCCTGGCCTCTGCCGCGGTCCGCACTTTCCTCAGTGTCCGCAATCGAATCATCTGCAGGCGCCGGTGTTGACTGAGTTTTGCTAATTGGTTCCTGTTCGGTTTGAGTAGAAAACTTGCCATTTTTCGAGAAACTTCCCGAACAGCCCGTTACGAAAAGGGCGGCGGTCAATATCAAATAAATTAACTTGTTTAGCTTCATCTTATTCTCCATGCTCCTAACAAAGCACTGGTAGAACGTATGAAAAATGTGCTTTTGCAAAATAACGAATTAATACGGAGCTTTCTGCGCTGCTTCCTTCATCGTCGCTCCGCCAAAAAGCGCCCTAGTCGCACTTATCATTCGGCGAATCGCCCCAAACACTTTTGGAGCAAACCATAGGAAAAACAGCCCGAAAATTATCAACAGGATCGCAATAATTACAGGTGCAAAAACGGCAAGCAGCGTGCCGGCAAAAGCAATGACATCCTCAACGATCGAAAGCACCCAATTGGAAACAGGCTCCGGAGATAAGTTTGCACCAGCCCGCAATGCGGCTTTCGTTCCGTGTGAAGAAAGGGCCAATCCGCCGCCCAGAAGCGTTGCGATTATCGCAAAACTCGCGTCCATCTCATTCGTAGCAGCATATGCGACAACAGCCCCGGCGGGAACTCTCACAAAGGTATGAACCGCATCCCAAACACTATCAACGTAGGGCACCTTGTCCGCAACAAACTCTACCGCATAGAGTCCGCCCGCAACCCCGATGATCCACCAGTTTTCGAGGACATCGAGTCCGCCCGGGAGCTTTATCGCCGTGAATTTCTGCAACAGGCCCAGAACTGTCACCGTCGCATACAAATTTATGCCCGATGTCCATGCTGACCCCAAAGCTAAAGTTAAAGTGGAAAACCATTCCATTTTATTTTCTCCTCGCGTTTACCGGTTCAAATTAAAGATATCATAAACGCGAAACCTAGTTTTTAAAAGCATATGAACCCATGATCTATACGATAATCAGTCGTCGTCCGTTCCGTCAGCATCCTTTTTAATGCCATATTTTTCCAGGCGATACTGGAGGGTTCTGAACGTCAATCCGAGAAGCTTTGCGGATTTGGTAATGTTGTTATTGGTCCGCTCCATTGCCTGGGTGATCAGGCTCCGCTCGACATCTTCAAAATCGACTCCGTTTGGCGGCAGCTTGAACAATTCATCGGAGCTGACCGCAGCTGGCTGAGATTTCATTTCGGGCGGGAGATCCTCAAGAGTTATTTTGTCGTCCTCACAAAGGAGGATTGCACGTTCGATCGCCGATTCAAGCTGCCGAACGTTACCTGGATAGCTATAATTGTTTAGCAATTTTTCGGCGTCTTTTTCGATCTTGATCTTTCGATCTGTGTCGCGGGTGTGTTTTTTTATGAAATACTCCATCAACAAGGGAATATCTGAGTCTCTTTCGCGAAGGGGCGGAACTTCGAGTGAAAGCACATTCAATCGATAGTAGAGATCTTCGCGGAATCTTCCATCCTGCGACATTTTAAGCAGATCACGATTTGTTGCGGCAACAACCCGTACATCGATCTCGATCTCTTTGGTGCCGCCGACTCTTCGAATCTGCTTCTCCTGCAGCGCCCGCAGTAATTTTGCCTGCAGCGAGATATCAAGCTCACCGATCTCGTCTAAGAAAAGGGTGCCGCCGTCAGCAATTTCAAAAAGCCCTTTTTTGTCCGACACTGCGCCGGTAAAACTCCCCTTCTGGTGCCCGAAAAGCTCCGATTCTAAAAGGTTTTCGTTTATCGCGGCACAATTAACCGCTTGAAATATTTGCCCGGCCCGGGGAGAATTCGTGTGTATAGAACGGGCGATCAATTCCTTTCCGGTTCCGCTTTCTCCACGAACTAAAACGGTCGAATTTGATTTAGCGATCTTTAAGATAAGTTTCTTGACCTTGTCCATCTCTGGCGAGCCGGAAATGATCTCAACATCAAGAGTAGACAACTTATTGAGCGCCCTGGATACCGTATCCAGGAGTTTTTCGCTGTCGTAGGGTTTTTGAAGGTAATCAAACGCACCTAACCGAAGCGCATCAACAGCTGAATCGACCGATCCATGGGCCGTTAGCAGAAGAACTATGATCGATTTATCAAAATCGGTGAGTTCCTTAAGAAGATCGAGACCACTCATTCCGGTCATTTTCAGGTCAGTCAGAACAAGATCGAAATGCCTGTCGGCGACAAATTTCATCGCCGCCTCGCCCGACGAAGCGGTCGTCACATCGTAGCCCTCGCCAGACAAGATCATTTCCAGGATCTCTCTCTGCCCCTTTTCATCATCAACTACCAATATAGATTTTCGTGCCATAATTATGTTTAGGGATAAGTGATTTAGGGATAAGTGCCAATGGAGAGACATGGCGACTGATTCATTTCAATTTCTTCATTAAACTCCGCCTAAGTGCTCCCAGCATCTTTCGAATCTCAAGCATCAAATCAAAACAATTCTTCGCCGCCCGATTTGAACAAAACTTTAAATCTGAAGCGATTATAAGTTGGGTTTCCAATTCCGCCAAAGAACCTTCTGACATCGAAACAAATCGAACATAATCTTTTGTTGTTCTTCTAGCCTGCCCTTCGGCAATGTTGGACGGAATTGAAACGACGGCACGACGCATTTGAGATACTAATCCAAACTTCTCTTCGTTGCGGAATGCAGCTGTGACCTCATATATTCTCCTGACCAAGACTATGCTCTTTTGCCAAACGATCAATTTCCTGTAATTCGCATCCGAACTCACTTTTCACCCTTATCCCTTATCCCTGGCTTCACACTTGGTAATTCCACCGTAAATG
>JABDJV010000235.1 GCA_013003295.1 Pyrinomonadaceae bacterium
GATACGCACCGGACCGCCAGGGTGCCAAAGCCATTAACGAGGTTGCCCGCAACGTCAAAAACTTAAATGAGAGCGTTAGACGGCTTCAGCTGCAGCCGAACGGGGGAACGACCGTATTGGAGTTGAACCCGATCGAGCGGGCTCTTGGAAATATCGGAAACAGCCTGGCAAGTCCGCCAAACTATTCACCGGCGCTCAAGGAAATGCTTGACCGGATAGGCGATCCGCAGCCTTCTGATTCCGATGTCAGCCTATTTGGGAAGATAAGAGATTTTGACGGTAAGATCTCAAACTTTGACAGCAAATTTGACCGCGTTGTTGGTACCGAATCGAATGCGTTTACTGCCGGCACCGTGTTAGATGGATTGATTCGCCTGAACAATAATATTGGTGAGCCGGATAACACCCAGGATAAAAAAACGGTTTTCGAGAATTTGCAGGCGGCGACCAAACAGGTCGATGAGTTATCTGCAAAAGTCGGCAGGCCTGACGAAAGTCAGGATGCGAAAACACTTTTCGGCCGAATTGGAAGTCCTGAAGATTCCAATTCATCAGAAACGATCTTTGGCCGAACAAACGCGGTCAAGAATGTTGCCGACAATATAGAGGAGTATTCGACCGACATCTGGAGAAAACAAGCGGGGAGAAACGGGCGGAACATCGTTACCCGGGCAAAAGAGCTTGTGATGTCTGAGCGATACGTTGTCAGTATCGTTGCCGTAAGGGAGATCGAGCGCGAAATGCAGAGACATTTTGGAATGCGCGAATCAGCGGCTGGCGAGTCGATTCGAAGAACGCAGCGTTTTCTTGGAGAATCCAGAAGGAATACGCGGGAACGAGAGATCAGAAGCGCCAGGGAAATTTTGAACCGACTTTCTAAATTAACAAGCCGGCCGGCAATGAAACGGAGTCAGCTTGCAGCGGAGTTGACGGAGTCGGCGGATGAGCAAACACGACGCGATTACAGGCAGGCCTGGAAAAAGTGGAGGAAAATGATCCTAAAAACGACGCGAGTTTCCCGCGTCTAGCTGTGGATCGAGCGTCAGAGGTGCTGACGGAGGAGGAGTATGAACGAAAATCCTGAACCGGCTGAAGCTATCGAGGAAGAAGAAGAGATTCAGCAATTCGATCCTGCGGATACTCAAACGCCGCAACTCCGGTGGTGGAACAGATTTGGCAGCGAACTGGCAAGTCTTTTTGGCGGTATGATGGTTGTTGCTGTCGGGTTTTTGTTGTTGGTTATTATTACGTGGATGTTTGGCGAATCCGAAGGTGTATCCGGTTATATCAGCGGAGCCTTTGGGTTTTATATGCTGGTTGCGTCGGTCATCATTGGCATGGCATCTTTCATCTTGATGTTGTTTTTTATCGATAAGGCGGAAGAGCGAGAAATGTACGAGACGAAGAGGACGGGTTATGTGATAAATAGTTGGCGTATTCATACGATGAGCACTGCCGGCCTTCCTCAAGATATCATTACCGGTCTTGAAAGGATTCTTTCTGAAAAAGCAAGCGGAAAGAAGAATCCGGAGCTTTTGATGAAACGTCCCTTCGAGGTTGACGCCTGGCTCTATCTGCTCGGCGATTTGTTGGGTGAAAATCGTGTAATTGAATACGAAGACCAACTGTTAAAACATACGAAAACAAAAGTATAGAGAAATAACAAATTGAAGTTGTCGGCAGCACGGATCAGGACGAACACGGTTAATGACCCTTTTATGCCGGGAATGACGCTTGTTATATATCCAGGAAAGGTGGAGTTTGTTGTATGGAACCCCTGCCAGACAAAAATGATATATTTTGCAATTAAGTACCGGATAGTTGGAAGGCGCTACGATAGGGCAATTACGAGGAGGAAAAAAGCATTTCCGGCCGAATCCTTGCAGAAATATTTAGCCTTCTTCGGTTTGGATAGTTTAAGAAACTCCCAGTTTTCTCCCAAAGGAAAGTATTTTTCGCGATAGGAGAGATTAAAATGAATCAAAAAGATTGGACAATAATGATTTATATGGCCGGGGATAATAACCTGAGTGTTGACATGGCCTATGCAATGGAGCAGATAAAGGATGTGGCCGGCGATGACACCAAATCCATCAATCTGTTTGTCTACTACGATGGCTCGTCAAAAGCGATTCCAACGCTCTACTGCGATTTTTCAGACCCCGCAAACCCGCGTCATGTTCGTTCACACATGGTCAAAAACAAATTGTACCCGGTAGATGAGGCAGCCAACGAAAATGCAGCCGACTATCGATCGGTCCTGAATTTCGTCGACTGGTGCGTAAATAAGGTCCGGACTACGCAAGACGGGAGAAACGGGAACGGCCGAAAAGCAAAGAAGTACGCGCTGATCTTCTCCGGACACTCGATGGGCTTTCAGGATATAGGACTATTTAAGGATGAATCTGCCGAAGTCTCAATGGGTATGAAAGAGATGAACGGATTGCTAAGGAGGATCACACGTACCGAAGAGGATTTGCTTCGCAGGCAGACAAAAGCCAAAGAGGTATTGGCAGAAGAAGCAACCGATTCAAAACTCGACGCGGACATATTTGAAGGGCAAACCACCGAGATCCTGGGACAAAAGCTTGATATTTTGGGCTTTGACTGCTGTGTCATGGGTATGCTTGAAGTCGGCAATCAGTTTCGCCGGGTAGCTAAAACAATGGTCGCGTCTGAAGGCAGCGTACCAAATGCCGGATGGACATACGCCAAGATTTTCGGAAGCTTGGCGTCTCAGCCGAAGAGCAAACCGGTAACCGAGATCGTCGAAGATTTTGTAAGTGAATTTGTAAAAAGTCAGGATTCCTTTACGATCGGTGGAGTTTCCGTCGACATGGCGGCCTGGGACCTAAACAAACTGCCGACGCTAAACTCGGAATTTCAGAAACTGGCTGATTCGCTGCGAGAATGTTTCGAAGACGAAGCCAGCAC
>JABDJV010000246.1 GCA_013003295.1 Pyrinomonadaceae bacterium
ACCCGCAGGGATTAAGTGATAAAGATATTCCATTGCAGGCGAAGATCGTCTCAGTCGCGGATACCTTTGATGCTATGACGATCGACCGGCCCTATCAGAAAGGGATGGAGCTACCGGCAGCGATCGAAAGAATCAAGAGCTTTGTCGGTACGCGTTATGATATCCGCGTCGTTAATGCCCTGATTCAAGCTTGTGCCGACGGCCAGATAGGTGTCGGGCGAGTGAAGTTAAATAATTTTGAACCCGCAGCCAAAGCAAAAACTAAACGAAAGGCGGCAAAACCTCCGAAACCGGCTGCCGTTTCTGAAGCCAAGAAGGCGTCTCAACCGCAGACAAAGCCGCCGGAACCACCTCCCGTGGCGAATGCAAAGCCCGCTGATTCGCCAAAAGCAAGAAAGATAAAACGTGTCGATCCGGACAAACTTGAGTCGGACCAGTTCGAGCTTGATGTTCATGACGAAAAAATGCTGGAAGCCTGGGGCGAGGATGTGGCTAACGTTAGGAAAAAGGTCTTCTAAATGCTCGGCACGTACAGTTAGTAATAAACGGCAACTGACATTAATAACCTACTCGTTTATAATTTCACCTTCGATTTTATAAATAGTAGGTTTTTTAGTTTATGGCGTTTTGGCGTAGGAAAAATAAGAAGGACAAATTCTCGACCTCGACACTTGGTCTCGATAAATCGATCGAAGAACTTCAGAAGCAGGAGGAAGCGATCGAGAAGGAGTTTGGCGTCCGCTTTAACAAGGCGATCTCGAAAACACGTGATTCGATAAATAATAAACTCGACACGGTTTTTGCGAATCGAAAGCAGATTGACGAACAATTCCTTGATGAACTCGAGGAGATGCTCATTTCTACTGACATTGGGGTTTCGACGACCTTTCAGATACTCGATGCGGTCCGAAAAGGTGTTTCGAGGCAGGAAATAAACGATCTTGAGGCATTAAAAGTAGCGATTAAAAATGCCCTCCACGAGATCTTGAACAATACCGGAATTGAAGGCGTGGCCGCCGAGACGGATGTACCGATCGATATTAAACCCTACGTGCTCATGGTTGTCGGCGTAAATGGGGTTGGCAAAACTACTACCATCGGAAAGCTGGCTCAGCGTATAAAGGATGAGGGGAGCCAGGTAATGATCTGTGCGGCTGATACCTTTCGCGCGGCGGCATCAGAACAGCTGGAGATATGGTCTAAGCGCGCGGATGTGCCTCTGATCCAGCAGAAACAGGGGACTGACCCGGCTGCGGTGTTATTTGATGCGTTAAAGTCAGCAAAGGCCCGGGAAGCGGATGTTTTGATCGTCGATACTGCGGGCAGACTCCATAACAAGTCCAACTTGATGGCGGAGTTGGAGAAAATGAAGCGCGTGGCGAGCCGTGAGGTTCCCGAGGCACCGCATGAGACACTCTTAGTCATCGATGCCGTAACGGGGCAAAACGGACTGGAACAGGCCCGGCAGTTTATGAAAACCGCGGATGTGACGGGTATCGTTTTAACTAAGTTAGACGGTACCGCAAAAGGTGGAATTGCGGTCGCGATCTCGAAGGAGCTGAATCTTCCGATCCGTTACGTCGGAATTGGCGAAGGGGTGGATGATCTGATGGTTTTCGACGCCGAGGAATACGTGAACGGATTGTTTAATTAGGTGGTTGAATCGCTTTCAAAATTCGACACAGAAATGTCGCATCGTGCGCTGGAGTTGGCGGCGAAGGCGATCGGACAGGTATCTCCGAGTCCTCTCGTGGGGTGCGTGATCGTTTCCGATTCCGGCGAAATTGTTGGCGAGGGAACCTACTATTATGACAAAACCATCCATGCTGAAGTAATTGCCTTGGATCAGGCCGGAGCCATGGCAGATGGTGCTACAGCGTATATATCTCTCGAACCGCATTCGCACCATGGTCGAACACCTCCTTGCACAGATGCGTTAATTAAGGCCGGGATAAAAAGGGTCGTTTGCCCGATCGAGGACCCTAACCCTCTTGTTTCAGGCAAGGGATTTGAAACTTTGCGACAGAATGGAATCGAGGTCGTTACCGGCGTCCTGAAAAAGGAAGCGGAAAAACTCAACGAAAAGTTTATTCACTGGCATAAGAACGGGCGGCCTTTTGTTCACGTGAAAATCGCGATGTCTCTGGATGGAAAGATTGCTACGAAAAAGGGCGAGTCTAAATGGATCACAGGGCCCGGGTCGCGTGCGGTCGTTCAGCATTTGAGACATGAATATGACGCGATCCTTGTCGGCGGAAACACCGCGTTCTTAGATGACCCTTCCCTCACGGATCGAAGCGAACGGATGAGGCACCGCAAGCTCGTTCGAATCATACTGGACAATTCGCTTCGTTTGCCATTGAGATCTCAGTTGGTTCAGAGTGCGAGCAAGTTTCCGACCATCGTGTTCACCAACCAAGGGGATTCGGAATCAAAAAGAAGGCTGGAAGAATATGGTGTCGAAATAGTTGAGACAAAGGAAGGCGGTCGGGATCTCAGAATGGTTTTGAAAGAACTCGGGACACGAAAAATTCAAAGTGTTTTAGTCGAAGGCGGAGGTGAGGTTGCGGGATCTTTTCACGATGCAAAACTTATCGATAAAGTTTCGTTTTTTGTCGCACCGATTATCATCGGCGGTAAAGAGGCGCCAGCTTCGATAGGCGGGACAGGCGTGAAAGACCTATCCCGGGCCATGCGTTTGAGAACTAAAGATGTAATTCACCGTGGCGAGGACATAGAGGTTACAGGTTATCCGGTTTGGAATGAGTAGATCAAGACAAAATAAATCCTACGCAAAGAAATCACTGGGACAGAATTTTCTTGCCGATCAAAACTATGTCGAAAAACTAATAGTTTCGCTTGACCCTAAAAGGGACGAGACAATTGTAGAGATCGGTGCCGGCCGTGGGGCCTTAACGAAAAAGCTCGTCCATGAAGCCGGTAAAGTCTTGGCGATTGAGATCGATCGCGATTTGACCCCGATCCTTCGTGACGAATTTGGTGACCATGACAATTTTCATTTGATCGAGCAGGATGCGCTTGAATTGGATTTTAAGAGCCTCCTGGCATTGCAAAGTATTCCTCTGAAAACAAAACTTGTCGCCAATCTTCCTTACTATATTTCGACCGCGATCCTGCAGCATCTTATCTCGTTTAGGAAATCAATTTCGGAGATGGTTTTGATGCTGCAAAAGGAGGTGGTTGAGAGAATTACCGCCAGGCCAGGAACCAGGGAGCGGGGTTTTTTGACCGTGCTGATCGAGGCATATTTTGAAGCGGAAAATTTATTCGACGTGCCTCCAGATGCATTTCGTCCAGCGCCAAAGGTTTGGAGCTCGGTGATTCGCTTGCGTCCGAAATCGGGTGGATTTCCTGTGGACGAGGAACTGTTTCGCGATGTTGTGAGTCTCGGCTTTGGCCAAAAAAGAAAAACGATTCTTAACAATCTCAAAAATGCTAAAGGAGATCTGGGCGAAAGGATTGAATCAAAGGGCGGGGTGAATAAAACCTTAAAAGAAACCGGCGTCGATCCCGGCCAAAGGGCGGAAACGATAGATATTGATCACTGGATCGAATTGGCAGACTATCTCTCAGGAAACGATCCAGATAATTAACCCTCGGAGTCCCAATCGATTCGATCAAATCCGTTGTGCTAAACTAGTTGCTTAAATTCCCTCAATCTGAAAATACAGCGAGAATCACGTGGAAAAACTTGAAATAATACCGCTTGGCGGAATCGGCGAATTCGGAATGAATTGCATGGGGATCCGCTTTCGGGATGAAATGATCGTAGTAGATGCAGGAATGGGTTTTCCTGAAGAAACTCCTTACGGGGTCGATATTTCGATTCCGGATTTTGAATACCTTGACGAATACCGCGACGATATCACAGCGCTTTTTCTCACACATGGACACGAGGACCACATTGGATCCACTCCATATTTTCTAAAAAAATTTAACGTTCCAGTCTACGGCTCCGGATTGACCCTGGCATTTGTTGAAGAAAAACTTAACGAACATGGAATTCTCGATGACGTTCTGATGCACCGGGTAGAGGCCGGTGATGTTGCCGAAGTGAATAGTTTTGAGGTCGAGTTTATTCACGCATCACACTCATTGGTCGATTGTTTTTCGCTCGCGATCACATCCCCGGCTGGAACCGTAATCCATACCGGCGACTATAAGATCGACGACACTCCTGTGATCGGAAAACCTTATGACCTTAAATCACTCGGAAGAATCGGCGATGAAGGAGTTCTTGCGCTTTTGGCGGATTCGACAAATGCAACCGTCCCCGGGAGGACGCCCTCAGAGCAAGCGGTGATTCCCGATCTTGAGGATATAATTGCAAACGCCGAGGGAAGAGTATTCGTTACCACCTTTTCTTCCTCAATTCATCGTTTGCAGCTCGTTTTTGATATCGCCCATAGTCTGGACAAAAAAGTTTGCCTGCTTGGACGCTCGATGATGAGAAATGTTGAGATAACCTCGGAACTGGGTTTGCTGAACATTCCGCACGATACAGAGGTCGATCTGAAGGATGCACGACAGATGAATGATGAAGATATCGTTTATCTTGTCACCGGCTCGCAGGGTGAGCAAAGAGCCGCAATGTGGAATATTGCCACTCAAAGCTACAAGGGCCTATCAATACAACAAGGCGACACCGTAATCCTGTCAGCGCGCATCATTCCTGGTAATGAAAAGAAGATCTCAAAAATGATCGGTGCGATCTATCGTCACGGTGGAAACATAATTGAAGAAAAGCGGCGTCTTATACATGTTTCGGGTCATCCTTCGCAGGAAGACATACGGATCATGACTGAAACCGTAAAGCCGAAATATCTTGTTCCTATCCATGGCGAGTACCGAATGCTTTTCCGGCATCAGGAGTTTGCAAAAAACCATTTGGGGTTTGCGGATGAAAATGTAGTCTTGATTGAAAACGGGGACGTGCTGGAATTGAGCGATGGTTCAGCCCGGGTAACCGAACGGCGCGATATTCACAAAGTCTTTATTGATGGTACGCGTGACGGCGAGGTGGAGTACGACACCGTGCGCGAAAGGCGAAAGCTTGCATTCAGCGGAGTCGTTTCGTTGGTCGTGATGCTTGATAAGGAAACAAAAGAGCTGCTTAATGAACCCGACATTTCGCTGCGCGGGGTAACCCGGGTTAATCCTTTGAACGGGACTCTTCAGAGCGCCCGTGATTCGATCAGCGAGGCCATCGAAGCAATGACATTCAAGGACCTCAGCGATAAGACCTGGCTCACTGAAAATCTGCGTGTTCATCTAAAACGTTTTATTCAGAAGGAAACGGGGACCAGGCCGGTGATTGTTCCGACGATCGTTGAAGTTTAGAGCGGTGACTCTTGAGTTTTGTTTATACGGCAAAAAGTTATTATGCACAGAGCCTTCCCTGGATTTAGCTTTTTCTTCCTTTGCGTGCTTAGCGCCTTTGCGGGAACTTCCTGCTAGACATGGTGCCGAAAGTATAAAATAAGAACGTTCCCCGCAAAGACGCAAAGCGGCATAAGTAAGGAAACCTAGCGGCCCAATATCAAAGTAATGGACAAAAACTCATCGAGTTTACTATCGAAAGCGAAGATCGAAGTTTCGCCGGAAACATATAGCGTCATTTCCCTCATGGACAAGGAATGGCAAAGTCTCCTGGAAAATCCCGAACTCTCGCCCCGCATGACGACTCCATTTATGATCTTCAAAGACAAATGGGAGATCACATTGGTTTTGGATGAAGTGGATTATCAAACTGTGAAGCACGTGATCAGAGAAGCCAAGGTTGAAAAGAATTTCAGGCTCTTGAGTTTTGACGTTGAACTTCCGTTTGATGTAGTCGGCTTTATGGCACATATTTCAGAGATCCTTGCCAATGCCGGAATTTCCATTCTTCCCATTTCTTCATTTTCCCGTGACCACGTTCTAATTAGTCAGCATGATCTTGCTGAGGCATTAAAAGCTCTTCGCGATCACGTTGACGAGATCTGTTAAGAAGACACATTCCGCGGTTTCGAGGATAAGACAAACGAAGCGCGCCTGCCCGAATATGAATAGCGTGGAATCTCCGCTTGTTGGAAACTTTACTAGTGTGAATAGTTATAAGGCCGAAACCGAAAGTCTTTATCTGTACAAAGGGGGAAAACTCGTATTAGAGTTTGAACAAGCCGCATGCGATAGCTCAATTTGCCGATCCCTTAGGATGCCAAGTTTGCTTCTTTGGTCTATATTTAAGAAGCTTACTTGGCATTCTTATGGATTATTGGAAAGAAAAGATTGTGCTACTAACTGGTGCTTCAAGCGGCATCGGTGAAGCACTCGCGCGCGAAATTTCAAGACGCGGGGCGATACTGGGATTGATCGCGCGGCGGGAGGGCAAACTCAAAGAGATCTCTAAGGCGATAGAGGAGGACGGTGGGCAGGCCATCTGTTTTCCGTGCGATGTCACCGAGAAAGACTCTGTTTTTGCCGCCGCGGACCGCATGCGAAAAGATTTTGGCAAGATCGATCTAATGATCGCAAATGCGGGTATCGGCGGAAATAATAATGAAACGCGTAAATTGGATCCGGACGCGGTGGCAAAGGTGATCAATATTAATTTGCTCGGCGCGGTAAATTCGGTTTCTGCAGTATTGCCGGATATGTTGACGAGAGGAGAAGGACAACTTGTCGCCGTTTCAAGTCTCGCAGGTATCCGGGGATTACCTAAATCAGCCGCCTATTGTGCGAGTAAGTCAGGTATGACAGCGTTTTTTGAAAGCGTCAGGCTGGATGTGCAGCAAAAAGGCGTTGCCGTCACAATAATCCAGCCTGGATTCATAAAAACCCCGCTGACTTCCGGAAGAGAGAATAAGATGCCTTTTATCATGGAGCTTGAGGACTCCGTGCCTCTATTTCTCAAAGCGATCGAAAGAAAGAAAAAATTCGCCTCATTCCCCTGGCAGCTTGCAACGATCGTTCGCGCCGCTAAAATCTTTCCAGCATGGCTCTATGACCAGATCGGAGGAGAGGTAAAATATCGCGAATAGTTTTCACGAAATTCCTTTTGACGAAAAGCTCCAAAAGTAAGAAAATCCTATTAGTTAATTCGTTTTAACACTCCTTCCAGTCTGATTTATGAATCTTTTACAAGCGATCATCCTTGGAATCATCCAGGGGCTGACTGAATTTATTCCGGTAAGTTCGACGGGGCATCTCGTTTTCGCGAGCCGGTACACGAACCTCTACGGAGGAAACCCGGAGCAGATCACAGCGACGATGGCGGTGATCCAGCTTGGGACGCTGGCAGCGGTTTTTGTGTATTTCGCTTCCGATATTTGGAATATCTCGGTTTCATTTATCCGCGATCATTTCGCCTTTCTCGCAGGCAGAAAAAACAATTTTTCGGGAACTAATGGTATTCGGCCGATTTGGATGTCGGATGATTCATGGCTTGGGTGGATGATCGTGGTCGGTTCGGTCCCTGTCGGAGTGATCGGATTAATATTCAAAGATGAAATTGAAGGAGCGCTGACAAAAAACCTTTGGCTCATCGCGACCATGTTGATCGCCGTTGCGATATTGCTTGCGCTTGCAGAAATCGTCGGCAAACAGAGAAAAAATATCAAAGAGGTCGGCGTGATCGATGCCTTGATCGTTGGGTTCTCGCAGGTATTGGCGTTGATGCCCGGAGCCAG
>JABDJV010000253.1 GCA_013003295.1 Pyrinomonadaceae bacterium
ACTGAAACCTTGATGCATTACATCGAGGGAACTGCAAATGGGCAGCCCGATAGATTGAGGAAAGCATTCCATCCGGGTTTCAATTTATATACGGTTACAAAAGAGGGTGGGCTGCGAACGCGCTCAGGCGAAAAATATATCGCAATCTTTAAAGACGGCAGGAAATCGAATCGGGTTGGACGGATCATCGCTATCGATTTTGAAAAAGACGCTGCGACAGCAAAGGTGGAAATCCTCGTCCCGAGCGGACGAATTTATACGGATTATTTCCTGCTTCTGAAATATGAAGGATCCTGGAAAATAGTTCATAAAAGCTATACCTACCGGGAAGTTCCTGGGCAGAAAACAGACAATAAGCCGGGTAAGTAGTTTCTCCAAATCAACGCCTTCGACAGCGGTAAAAGCCCCGTGACCTTGAACTTCAAAATCACGGGGCATACGACTGATTAAAACTGACTATCCGGCAGAAAGAGATAAAATCTTGTCAAAATGTGCATTTGAAACGGGCATTACCGATAGCCGGGTCTGTTTTATCAGTTTCAAGCCCTCAAAGAAATCATCGGCTTTGATCTGTGCGAGGGTTACTTCGTTCTTAAACTTTTCGACCGGCTCAATATCGACCCACGTCCAACGTTCGTCTTCGGGGCTTTCATAACCGCCATCAGAGATCACTTTTGCCACTCCCTGCACGGCTTTTACATCGCCGGAGTTATAAAAAAGAACAAGGTCGCCTTTTTCCATTTCGCGGATAAAATTGCGCGCCTGGTAATTTTTCACTTTTTTCCATACGCGCTTTCCGTCTTTTTCGAATTCCTCAAATGTGCATTTTTTCGGTTCTTCTTTCATCAGCCAATGATTCATACGCTAATTTTCCTCCGCGAACTTCTTAAAACTTTCGAGACTTTCTTTCGATCTTCCGCTAAATTCCGATTGCAGCCAAAAAAACATCGCACGCATGAGAAACCCTTTTCCTTCAACGGTCTCGGCCTGCGTGTATTCTGTTGTTAATCCTTTGTCGGCAAGAGATACGACCACATCATTAGTCAAAACCTCTCCATCAAGAGTAAATGCAAATCTCTTATCTTCCACAACTTCCGTAACCGTTTCAATCGCTTCAAACCGGTTTCCGTCTTCTTCAATGACGATTTTATATTTGCTCCCGACCGTTCCCGGTTCCCCGCTCAATGTTTCTATGCTTTTGAATCCTTTGAGCCATTTGCCCATATTTTCCGATTCCATCATCTTTTCCCATACTTCCGCCGGCGGTTTGTTTATTGAAACCGTATTTTCATAATTCAGCTTCGGTTTCAAAAACGCCGGAGCGAAAAAGATAACAACCGCGGCAAGAATCAATACGAGCAGGAATAGCAGAAATTTCTTAATCATAATTAGAATGATTCCGATGTGTTTTTGAGGGTTAGTTTAAGGGAATCCTTAGGCATTTGCAATCAAATCTACAACTCGAAATCGGCGTTGTTGCACCGAGATAGAATTATAATTCCCAATCTTGACTAAAAGGTAATGATTTGAGATTCTTTACTTTAAAGTAATGGATTAAATATCAACTTTAAGGATGAACGCCATGAAAATATCGGCACAAGAAGAATATGGATTGCGATGCTTGGTTCAGCTGGCAACTTTGGATGAAGGCAAAACGCTGACGCTGCCGCAGATCGCAGAACGGGAAGGGATTTCATCGGCGAATGCCGGAAAATTGATGTGGCTTTTGAGCAAGGAAGGATTTGTAAAAGCGACGCGTGGTACAAAAGGCGGCTATTCGCTTGCGCGCCCTTCAGATGAAATCAGTTTGAGCGAAGTAATCAAGGTTTTGGATGCCGATGAGATTGATGGACATTGTGACAGCTATTCTGGTGTAAAGGATTCTTGTGTCCATACCGGTGATTGCGGGATTCGGCCAGTCATCGTCGGGCTTCACGAGATCGTTCAGAATGCCCTTTCGAATATCACCCTTGCCCAACTCGTCGGGTCGGAGAAAAAGGTTGATGAACGATTTCATCGGATTCAGGGACTGCATTCAACATTGAACATATAACATTGACCATTGACCATTTAACATTGATCAATTTGGATAGACGTAGCGGGGTCGCTACGGAACTTTAGTTTACGGGGCATTGGTAAATGGTCAATGCTCACTGGTAAATGAAAAACATGAGTACTGCAACAGAATTTTTACAAAACAGGGAATACAAATACGGTTTTACGACGGATATTGAAACGGACGTAATTCCAAAGGGATTGTCGGAAGACACAATTCGGCTCATTTCGGCGAAAAAGAACGAACCGGAATGGATGCTTGAGTTTCGCCTGAAAGCATATCGTCATTGGTTAAAAATGACCGAACCGGACTATTGGGCAAATTTTGATTATCCAAAAGTCGATTTTCAGGACATTTCCTATTACGCCGCGCCAAAAGAGAAAGAGCAGAAAAAATCACTCGACGAGGTTGATCCGGAATTGCTCGATACCTTTGAAAAACTCGGTATTCCGATCAGCGAACAAAAGATGCTTGCAAATGTGGCGGTCGATGCGGTCTTTGATTCGGTTTCGGTGGCGACGACGTATAAGAAAAAATTGAAAGAAGCCGGTGTGATCTTTTGCTCTTTTTCGGAAGCGGTTGTTGATTATCCGGAGCTTATAAAGAAGTATCTTGGCTCGGTTGTGCCAACTTCGGACAATTTCTACGCGGCGCTTAACTCCGCGGTTTTCTCCGATGGATCATTTGTGTTTATTCCAAAAGGCGTCCGTTGTCCGATGGAATTGTCGACTTATTTCCGCATTAATACGCAGGAATCGGGTCAGTTTGAAAGAACTCTGATCGTTGCCGAGGAAGGCGGTTACGTTGCGTATAACGAGGGCTGCACAGCTCCGCAGTTTGATACCAATCAAATGCACGCCGCGGTTGTCGAACTCGTTGCGCTGGACGATGCTGAGATCAAATATTCGACTGTCCAAAACTGGTACGCCGGCGACGAGAACGGGAAGGGCGGAATTTATAACTTTGTAACAAAACGCGGTGCATGTCGCGGAAAGAACTCAAAGATCTCCTGGACGCAGGTCGAAACGGGTTCGGCGATCACGTGGAAATATCCATCGGTGATATTGCAGGGCGACAACTCGATCGGTGAATTTTATTCGGTTGCATTAACAAATAATAAGCAGGTAGCGGACACAGGAACAAAAATGATCCATCTTGGGAAAAACACTTCCTCGACCATTATTTCGAAGGGAATTTCGGCTGGCGGTTCGAACAATTCCTATCGCGGCCTGGTCAAGGTGATGCCAAAAGCAGAAGGTGCGAGAAATTATACCCAATGTGATTCGATGCTTATTGGTGATAAATGCGAGGCGAATACATTCCCCTATATAGAGGTAATGAACAACTCCGCGCGGGTCGAACACGAGGCGACAACCTCAAAGATCAGCGAAGATCAGCTGTTTTACCTGCAGCAACGAGGGCTTTCTGAAGAGGATTCGATCTCGCTGATCATCAATGGTTTTTGCAAGGAGGTTTTCAAAGAGCTGCCGATGGAATATGCGGTTGAGGCACAAAAACTCCTCGGTTTGAAGCTTGAAGGCAGCGTTGGTTGATGGAATTTTGGATAGATGTATTGGGTTGGATAGGTGCGTTGTTGATTTTGCTGGCATACGCGCTTATTTCTTTGAAAAAAGTTGAAGGAAGCTCGCTCAGCTATCAAATGATGAACATTTTCGCAAGCATTTTTTTGACGATGAATACTGCCTATTACGGTGCGATTCCATCGACCCTGGTGAATATGATCTGGGCGGTCATCGCGGCGGTAGCGATCTTTGCGATCTTTAGAAACTGGAAGCGAAATGCTGCAGAAACACGCACGGAGTAAGTGTGCGTTATGTTTGCCGGACGGTGGAGACACGCTTACTTCTTGCGGGTTCTGCAGGGAAAAGACACCCTTACTCCGTGCGGGTTTCTGCAGGGAAAAGACACCCTTACTTCGTGGGGGTTTCTGCAGGGAAGACACTCTTACTTGGTGCGGGTTTCTGCAGGGAAGAGACTCTTACTTGGTGCGGGTTTCTGCCGGGAAGACACCCTTACTTCGTGCGGGCTTCTGCAGGGGAATTTATGAACTTTTTGCAGTTTTATGGAATCGACTGGCTGGCGACAATTCTCGGTTTAACCGGGGTGTACATGCTCGGCAACAGAAACAAGATCGGCTTCATAGTGTTTATGGGGGCGAGTCTGAGTTGGGTTACCTTTGGCGTTTTGACCGGAAGCTTTCCGGTTGTGATCGGGAGTTCGATTTTTTTCATGATGCATTTAAGGGGTTTTATCAGCTGGTTTAGAGAAGAAAAACACGCCGGCTAGCGTTTGAAATGATCGCGGTGAAACGAATTGATTTATCGAGTTGGAAGCGATGAAGTCAGATCTGCTGATACGAAAGGCTTTGACTGGCGATTCAGAAGAAGTCGCAAAGCTGTTAAGCGAAGCTTTTGGACCGTTTGAAGATCTTTACACGCCTGAAGCATTTGAAGCGACGATTCTCGATGGTGAGAAAATTCGGGAAAGGATAACTGAAGACGGCGTAATTTGGGTGGCTTTGGAGAACGAAAAGATCATTGGAACGGTCTCTGTGGTTGATGAAGTCGAAGGGCTTTACATTCGCAGCATGGCGGTTTCGCTGAAAGTGCAAAAGCGCGGAATTGGGCAAAAATTGATCGAGAAAGTCGAACGCTATGCGGTCGCGAAGAAATTTGAGAAATTGTATTTATACACTACACCATTTTTGCACGGAGCAATTCGGCTTTACGAACGAAACGGATTCAAGCGTAGAGAGAACATCGACGGGTTTTTTGGAACAGCTCTCTTTGCGATGGATAAAAAACTAAATTAGTTAGGAAAATTTTTAGCATGTTATTAGAAGTAAAAGATTTATACGTTGCCGTTGAAGGCACAAATATTTTGAAGGGTTTGAACCTGGAAATAAGGCGGGGCGAAGTTCACGCGATAATGGGCCCGAACGGCTCGGGGAAATCGACCCTGGCGAAAGTCCTTGCCGGGCATCCGTCCTACGAAGTGACAAAGGGCGAGATCAAATATGACGGCAAAGATCTCCTTGATATGGATCCGGATGAGCGCGCACGGGAAGGCGTCTTTATGGCGTTTCAATATCCGGTTGAAATTCCGGGCGTTTCGAATTCTCAGTTTTTGCGTCTTGCCTATAACGAGAAGATGAAGCACACGGGCGGCGAGGAATTGGATCCGCTTGAGTTTAACGATCTGCTTAAGGAAAAAGCCAAAGTTGTGGAAATGGATTCGAAGTTTTTCAAGCGCTCGGTAAACGTAGGATTCTCGGGCGGTGAGAAAAAGCGCAATGAGATATTGCAGATGGCGGTTCTTGATCCGACATTGGCACTGCTTGATGAAACCGATTCAGGGTTGGATATTGATGCACTTCGCGTAGTCGCTGACGGCGTCAATCAACTCAAGTCTGAGGACAACGGGATAATTCTCGTAACCCACTATCAGCGTCTGCTTGATTACATCGTACCGGATTTTGTGCACGTATTGGCCGCCGGAAAGATCGTCAAGGAAGGCGGAAAAGAATTGGCGCTTGAGCTCGAAGAAAAGGGATACGATTGGGTGAAGGCAGCCGGGAATTAACTTTGCGCCCTTTGCGAAAACCTTTGCGTTTCTTTGCGGTAAAAAGAAGTTAACCGCAAAGGTCGCTAAGGATTCCGCAAAGGGCGCAAAGGGATTCACAAAGGACACGATGATGGATCAAGTTTTACGCATCGGTTTGCCGGTTTATTTTGCGGCGTTTTTTGGGGTCGCGTTCTTTTGGCGTTCGTACGTTGTTTGGAAAGAGACGGGTGTAAATCCGTATGTTCTGGGAAAGAGTGACAGTGCTTACGATTTCCTGGGATTCGCTTACCGGCTGAGCTTGGCGATGAATTTTGCCGTAATCATTCTTTATTCGTTTGTGCCGCAGTTTTACGAGTATATCGCCCCGGTCCGTTGGCTTGAAATATTTCCGGTTCAGCTCATTGGGCTGGTCCTGATATTTGGAACATTGGTATGGATCGCGATCGCGCAACACCAGATGGGCGGCTCTTGGCGAGTAGGGATCGATAAGGAAAACGATACGGCGCTGGTTAAAAAAGGGCTGTTCACCGTTTCACGGAACCCGATATTTTTTGGAATGAGAATAGCCGTGTTTGGATTTTTTCTGGCCATTCCGAACGCGCTCACATTTTGTTCGATGGTTCTAAGCGACACGGTAATGCAGATCCAGGTAAGGCTTGAAGAGGAGCACTTAGAGAAATTGCACGGCGAGAAGTATTTGGAATATAAGCGTGAAGTGCGGCGTTGGATATAAGAAGTTGCCCGCGAAATTCGCGAAAGGGAGCGAAAAAAGAAGCGGAATTTTAGAATTGTAGCGGCAGGTCTTCTGTCTCTCAATGAGCGACAGCGAAAAAGAATTAACAAAAATGAGTTTACAGGCAGGAAAAGAAACAATTTATAAAGCACGATTTCAAAAAAGCATCGATCAAGCGGATCAGCCGGATTGGTTGAAAGATCTTCGTAAAAAAGCATTTGAATACTTTACCGAGAACGGATTTCCGACGATAAGAGATGAAGAATGGAAATATACTGACGTTAAAGAGCTGGCCGAGGTCGATTGGTCGGAAGCCCCTGCCGCGGCGGACGGTTTGAGCCAGGATCTTGCGAACCATTTTGCGGAGATCGAAACCGAAAACCGAGTCGTTTTTGTCGACGGGGTTTTGAGCAGTGAATTAACGAATCTTAACGAAACCGCGGAAGGTGTACGAATAGTAAGTTTTGCGGACGCGTTTGAAGATCAAACTTTTAAGGCGAACCTTTCAAAAATTGTCGAACCTGATTTTAATGGGTTTACCGCCTTGAATACGGCATTTATCGACCAGGGCGTTTTTATAAACGTTCCGAAAAACACAAAGATAAATACGCCGATCCACCTCGTGTTTATCGGTGATAACGAAACGGCGAATTTCACGCGGATCTTGTATGTTGGAGAAACCGGCAGCGAGGCCGAGATCATTGAGCATTATACGCGAACGGGCGATTCGAAATATTTGACAAACGCCGTGGTCGAGATCGCTCTGGCGGATAACGCAAAGCTTGTTCACACGAGGGTCCAGCGCGAATCGCATTCGGCTTTTCACATCGTTACATCAAACACAAATCTTGGACGCACAAGCATTTACGACAATACGAATATCACTTTTGGAGCAAAACTTTCGCGGCACGATGTAAATATGAGTTTTAACAAAGAGGGCGGCGAGGCATGGATCGACGGGCTCTATTTAGTAGAAGACGGTCAGCATACCGACACGCATTCGCGGATCGATCACCGCGTTAAAAACTGCAATTCGCATCAGAATTACAAGGGCATTCTGGATGGTAGATCACGAGCGGTTTTTAACGGTAAAGTATTCGTCCACGAAAACGCCAGCGGGACCGACGCCAATCAATCAAATAAGAATTTGCTGCTCTCGAATGATGCCCGGGTTGATACCAAGCCGCAACTTGAGATCTTCAACGACGATGTCAAATGCGCCCACGGTGCAACGGTCGGGCAGCTCGAAGAAGAAGAGTTGTTTTACCTTTTGAGTCGTGGCTTGAATGAAGATCTGGCGAGGAATCTTCTGACCTACGGTTTTGCGGAGGAGATCATCAATAAGATCGAGATTCCTTTGATCAAAAAACAATTAGACGAAGCGGTGTTGAACAGGCTTCATGCGAGATTGGAAGCGTAAACATTGAGTACTGAACGTTTGTGAATGCGCGCCTGTTTAACCGAAATTTTTTGAAGGGATCGTGAATAGAATTTGTAGGGGCGACGGCTCGTCCTCGCCCGTGAGCGAAGCGAAAAAAGCGATGATTGACGAAACCGCAACCCGGAAAAATTCTTTACGTTTGAGGGGTTTCGATTATTCAAAAGAGCGTGTTTATTTCGTAACGGTAGTAGTAAAAGACCGTCGCAAATTGTTTTACAAAACCGAGTTTGCGAAAAAGGTAGTTGAATGTTTGCTAAAGCTTCGGGATCCAATGAAGTTCAATTTATACGGCTATTGCTTGATGCCAGATCATTTTCACGGCCTTGTCGGCATTGGCAAAAGCGACGTTAAGTTAGGAAGAATTCTGGGAGCATTTAAAAGTATATCAACCAGGATTTATTGGGAATGCGGAGAAGGGAAATTATGGCAGCGTGGATATCATGATCATATTATCCGAAATGAAGAAGACTTTTTCGATTGTTTGAAATACACGAAAGAAAATCCTGTGAAATCGAATTTGGAAGATTGGGAATTCGTTGGACGGGCGGATTATTTGAGATGAATCTATGTGAACGGATGTCTTTTCGCCATTCGGCTCACGGGCGACCACAAGGGATCGCCCTTACAAACATGATCGCGTGTCTAAAAGGAATCGCAAAAACAAATGAAAGCAGTAAAAGAAATGACATTTGACGTAAATAAAATTAGAGAAGATTTTCCGGTGTTGGCCTCAACGGTCAATGGTAAACCGCTTGTTTACATGGACAACACGGCATCCTCGCAGGTGCCGAATCTCGTGATCGAGCGCGGTGCCGAGTATCTGAAAAAAGAACATTCAAATGTTCATCGCGGCGTACATTATTTATCGCAGAAGGCGACGACCGAGTATGAAGCCGCACGTGAAAAAGTGCGTCGGTTTATAAACGCAAAAGAAGCGAAGGAATGTATCTTTGTTCGCGGTACGACCGAGGGCATAAATTTAGTCGCCAACGGATTTGGGCGAAAGTTTTTGAATGAAGGCGATGAGATCATCATTTCCCAAATGGAGCACCATTCAAATATTGTTCCCTGGCAGATGATCGCCGAAGAGCGCGGTGCAAAGCTGCGGATCATTCCTATGAATGAAACGGGCGAATTGATCATCGATGAATATGAAAGCCTTTTAAACGAAAGAACGAAAATTGTTGCTATTTCGCATGTTTCAAATTCAATCGGGACAATAAATCCGGTTAAACAGATGATCGAGACGGCGCATAAGTTTGGCGTTCCGGTTTTGGTCGACGGAGCCCAGGCGGCTCCGCATATCAGGATTGACGTGCAGGATATCGATGCAGATTTTTACGCTTTTTCGGGCCACAAAATGTTTGCGCCGACGGGTAGCGGTGTACTTTACGGTAAAAAAGAGTGGCTTGAGAAGATGAATCCGTATCAGGGCGGCGGTTCAATGATTCGAACCGTGACTCTCGAAAAAACTACCTACGCCGGATTGCCCGAAAAGTTTGAAGCCGGAACTCCCGCGATCGCTCCAAGCATCGGACTCGGAGCGGCAATTGACTATTTAGATTCGATCGATCTTGACGCGGCATTTGCACACGAACACGAATTGACTGAATACGCGCTAGAAAGACTGGCTTCCTTAGATGGCGTAAAAATAATTGGAACCGCGACGGAGAGGGCTTCGGTGATTTCATTTACGATCGAAGACGTCCACCCGCACGATATCGGCACGATCCTGGATCAGGAAGGAATCGCTGTTCGAGCCGGACATCATTGCGCCCAGCCGGTAATGGATTTCTACGGCGTCCCGGCAACGGCGCGGGCGAGCTTTGCGTTTTACAACACGAAGGAGGAAGTCGATGCGTTGGTAGATTCGATTCAAAAAGTGATCGACGTTTTTGCGTAGTTTTTGTTCTTTCCTGTCGCTGAAGGTGACAAAGATAATAGCCTGGGGTGAAACCCCAGGGAAATTGAAAATGGTTTCGCTCGCTGAAGTTGAGCAACTCAACGGTATTGTTCGACACCTTCAGCGTCGGTTAGGATTTTGATCTTTTCCTGGGGTGGCGGCGAAGCGCCTTACCCCAGGCTATTATATTTAACCCCGTTGGGGTAAAGAATGAGATCGTGCGGTGGCTGAGAAGCCGAATGGACACGGGACAGATCATTCATTAGGAAGGCGGTTTTTTCAGATAATGTAAGGATGACCAAAGTAAATCTAGCCGAAAAATTAGCATTGATAAATGAGCATTGGCGGCCGAAAGTAGTCGGTGAGCTCAACGGACAAGAAGTGAAGGTTGTAAAATTTCAAGGCGAGTTTCCGTGGCATCATCACGAAACCGAGGATGAAATGTTTATGGCGCTGAAAGGGAGTTTCAGACTTGAGTTTCGCGATAAAACCATCGAGCTCGACGAGGGGGAGTTTATCGTTGTCCCGCATGGAGTAGAGCATCGTCCGGTTGCCGAGGAAGAGGTTGAGGTCTTGCTTTTTGAGCCGGCCAATACAAAGAATACGGGGAATATTGAAGACGAAATATATACTGCGTAACCAGATAAAGATAAATGCAGGAACCCGCACGAAGTAAGGGTGTAACTAGCTAGATAGAAATAAATGCGGAAACCCGCACGAAATAAGGGTGTTGAAAATTGAACATTCTTTCGAAGGTGTTTCTGCAAAGATAAATTATGTCGGAATTAAGCGATTTGTATCAGGAAGTTATTTTAGACCACAACAAGAATCCACGAAATTTTCGTGAGATCGAAGAAGCTGAAAAACGGGCGATCGGCAACAACCCTTTGTGTGGCGATAAGATTCAAGTATTTGTGAACATGGACGGCGATGTGGTTGAAGACGTTGCATTCCAGGGCTCGGGGTGTGCAATCTTCAAAGCCTCTGCTTCGATCATGACCCAAACTGTTAAGGGCAAAACGAAGGAAGAAGCCGAGAAGATTTTTCACGAATTTCATGAAATGGTAACCGGAAAGCTTGACATCGAAACCGACGACAATTCGCTTGGGAAGCTGAGGATCTTTGCGGGTGTTTTAGAGTTTCCGGCGCGTGTAAAATGTGCAAGCCTGAGTTGGCATACGGTAAATGCTGCGCTTCATGACGAAGAAGAGGTTTCGACGGAGTAATTTTAGCCACAGAGGGCACGGAGAAAGGCGAGAGAAGATAGGCACGGTTTAAAATCTAATGAATCAATGGAGTTTTCCGGTTTTTGCGGCTAGAAATGGACGGATCAACCACCCCGACCTGAAGGGCACCCCTCCTCAGGAAGGAGGGGAGTTTTTTAAAGTGCCACCGATCAATTAGATCAGATCAGCAGGAATAAAATAAAGGGTTGAATTACGAAATCGTCACTTGAAGAAAAGCGAATACTCATCTTACTCTGTGCCCTCTGTGGCTAAACCCATATGAAAGATATTGAAACACGTGCTGATCTAGAGCATCTTTTGAGTGAGTTTTATAAAGTTGCGATCAAAGACAAAGAGATCGGACATCATTTTGACGATTTGGATCTTGATTCGCATTTGCCGATCATTGTTGATTTTTGGGAGAAGACCCTTTTTGGGAAGGCCGTGTATTTTGGAAATCCGATGATGGTCCACAAAAAGCTCAACGAAAAGTCTCCTCTCACATTCGAGCATTTCGAGCGTTGGGTCGGGATATTTAATCAGACTATTGATCTTAATTTTGAGGGAAATGTTGCGGACAATGCCCGGAAGCGGGCAAAAATGATCGCCCGGTCACTCAATCAGAGAATAAATGAGAACAGCATTGGAACGGGTCTTGATAAGATCTCGAGCTGAATGATCCTGCCAAAAATCTTGCAGTCGCCAGCCGGTTAAAGTATTCTCATCAAACCCCGAAATATTCACAGGTTTAGCAGTAAATGGATCCTAAAACGATTTTAAGAAGCTTTTGGCAGCTCTTAAATGTCATTGTAATTGTAGGTCTGCAGGCACTGAGTCTGTTTCTGATCTCATACGTGGCGGGGCTGATCGCCATGGGCATAGGGGTACGCGGCTGTCCTCCGAGACCCGAATATTTTGAGTGGTACGGTTTGTCGAAACTCATCGTGCTTGGGCTGATCGGGCTATGCGCATTTATTTTATCTGTTCACTACATCTTTAATCCGAGCGTTTGGATGCAGAAGATCGATAAACATCTCGCTTTTTCACCAACACATGTAAGCCTTCCTTTTTTTTCCACTCACCCGCTTTATGTCGCTCTCGATTTTCTATTCCTGATTCCCGCGATCGCACTATTTCAAAGCGGTCGGGCGGAGACGATGTGTCTTCTTAACCGCGAATGGGTTACCGGCTGGGCGATCTTTATACTCGCCGGCTTTTATCCGGTATTTCGGGCATTCTGCTGGTTTGTCCTAAAAAGAAGAATCGAGGCACTGACTATTAGAACGCCCTGGATGCCGATCGCCTGGTGGTATGTTTTTGCACTCCCGCTTTTTATTTTTCTCACCTACACCTACATGGACCAGCAGTTTTTACCGAGACTCCGCGTGCCGGTGGTAAATGAAAAGACATTCAAAGGAGGCCTCGACTCGCATCCGGAGTTCATCGGAAAGATCGTTCGTGTTCAGGGAGTTCTCGTAAGAGACATTGCGAAATGCGGTTTGTTTGGTAAAGACCCAAATAAAACCCCCTTTCCATTTGGAACCGTTTTGCTGGATATGGGAAAAAGAAACGGACAAATAATGGTGCAGGCAAAAAAACCGAACCTGGTTAAGAATTTAGACGTTGAATCCCGGAATAAAAAAGGCAAGATCTTTGAGGCATTCGGACGACTGAGCAAGCTGCCCAACCCGAAAAAAAGATTGGTTTGCGGGATCGGGAAGGCAGATTCGAAGCAGAAAGGCGGACTCGCGTTGCTGGAGATCGAGGAGCCCGAAGACTAAAGGCCCTGATCATAGCAGCCGGTTTGAACTTTGGTTGAACGTCGAAAAAGCACGAACCAAATACCGGTTCGTGCTTTTTGCAGTGGATAAAGACTACTACGCCGCTTTCGATTCAACTTCGTTATCAACCATCGTTACTACCCTCTGCGGAAATGGAATCTCGATACCGGCTTCATCAAGCGCTCTCTTTGTTTCAGAAACCACCTTGTCGGACGTTCTTCGTGTTACCGATTTCACCGAATCTGTCCAAAATAGCATTCTCAAATTCACCGACGAATCGGCAAGTGCAACAACCTCGACCTCCGGTTCTGGATTATCAACAATATCCTCGGTATTTTTCAGCACGCCGAGCAGAATCTCGCGAGCCTTTTCATGGCTTTCGTCATAGCCGATCCCAACCTCGATTTTCGTTCGCCGATGCGGAAAAGCGGTTCGAACCAGTACGGATTTCATATAAAGTTCGTTATTCGGCACGACAACGCGTTCACCGTCATACGTTTTGATCTTGGTCGCACGGACGTTGATCTCTTCCACGGTTCCTTCAAAATCATCGATCTTTATCTGGTCACCGATCGCGAACGGGCGGTATAAAAGAATCAAAAATCCCGCGAATAGATTTTGCAATACGTCTTTAAAGGCAAATCCTAATGCAACCGAACCGATTCCGAGGCCGGCGATCAAATCTCCCGGATTAACACCGGGGAAAATTACCGTAGCCGCGACGAATGCGCCGAAGATGATCACGAGAAAAAATGCGATCCGGGCCATCAACGCTGCCAGCATAATGTCGACATTTGCCTTAATGGTTGCCATTTTAACGACTTTCCGGACCACATATGCGAGACCGAAAAAAATCAGAAAAACGATTGCCCCGACGGCGATAAGCGGCAATTGGGCGAAAAAGCCATTTGCCATTTCAACGACGGTATCTTGGGCCGCCTGGCTCGCTTTTACCGCCTTGTCTGTCGCGGCCGCTGTGTTTGAATTACTAGATTCCTGAAATAATAAGATGAAATTTAGAATGATAATTCCCCCCTTTGATACTTGATTTTGAGGAAATATAGCACGGCGCGCTGTCAACTGTCAAACGTACGGTTGACAATAACCGCACGACCGTTCTATTCTAAGAGAGTCAGTGAATCGGATTGAAAAAGAAGCTGGATGAGAAAAGTTATGAGAAGAGAGCTTAGGGGCGAGAAAACCAGAAAAAGTATCCTGAGTAAGACCGTCGATATTGCTTCGGCAGAAGGCCTAAATGGTTTGACGGTAGGTCGGGTCGCAAAAGATCTGAATATGAGCAAAAGCGGTTTGTTCTCACACTTTGGATCGAAGGAAGAATTGCAACTATCGACCGTGGAGGCAGCCCGCGAGATTTTTGAAAGGGAAGTAATCAAACCGGCCCGGGATGAAGAAGATGGATTGATAAAACTCTACGCTTTTCTAAACGCGTGGGTATCGTATGTCGAACAAAGTGTATTTCAGGGCGGGTGCTTCTTTTTTGCGGCTTCTGCGGAAATGGACGATCGGCCCGGAAGGGTTCGCGACTATATTGCAGAATCAACAATTGAATGGGTTGAGATCCTGAAGAAGCAAGCCAGGTTGGCCGTCCGCCTGGGCGAATTAAAAGAAAGCTGCGACGTCGATCTGCTTGTTTTTCAACTTCACGGTTCGGTTCAGGAGGCTAACTGGTTTTTTCGTCTGCATGATGAGAAGAGCGCATTTAAGTGGGCCCGGACATCAGTCCTGCAGAGTCTTGAATTGCGGGCCACTAAAACCGGATTGGAAATTTTGAGCACAATTGAATAAGGAGAAAGAACGATGAACGGAAGAAGCTTATTAATCAATACATTGCGAGTAAATGCGGTCTTTTCAATGCTTTCCGGGTTGGATTTAATTTTATTCGATAAAACGATAGCTCAAATCTTGTCCGGAAACGATATCGGAAGCTTTTTTCCGATCGGAATGATGCTAATCGGATTTTCTGTTTTCGTTTTCGTGGTGTCGACGCTTTCGGCTGTTAATAAATATTTGGTGTCAGCCATTATTGCCATGGACATCCTCTGGGTTGTTGGTAGTATTTTCATTATCGCTTTCGGTTTTGCGACCTTTACGACGATCGGAATCGTTTTGATTGGGGCAGTTGCCGCGATAATTGCACTTTTTGCATACTTACAGACGAAGGGGTTAAGGATTCACCTTAAGAAGGAATCTGCCGGGGCAAATTAAGTGGGGCAAATCTACATATGAAGATTGCAAGAATCGATCTCATCGAGATCCAAATGCCGCTCGTGCATTTTTTCGAAACGAGTTTCGGGCGAACGTATGACCGCCGGATAATCCTTGCACGGGTCGAGGACCAGGATGGGAATGAAGGCTGGGGAGAATGCACCTGCGGTGAGAATCCGACCTATTCTGAAGAATGGACCGATTCATGCTGGGCGACGCTTGAGCAGATCTTAGCGCCAATGGTGATCGGAAAAGAGGTTGCATCTGCCGCAGCTGTTTGGAGCCTGATGGAGAAGGTCAAGGGAAATCGAATGTCAAAAGCGACGCTTGAAACTGCCATTTGGGATCTCGAGGCTAAAAAAGAGGGTGTTTCGCTTTGGAAGCATCTGGGCGGAACACGTGACGAAATTGTTTCAGGTGTATCGATCGGGATCCAGGATTCGGTTGGGCAGCTGATTCAAAAGATTCGAACGGAAGTAGACGCGGGATACCGGCGAATCAAGATCAAGATCGCGCCTCACTGGGACTATGATGTGGTTAAACGGGTTCGGGAGGAATTTCCGGATATCCTTCTAATGGGGGATGCGAATTCGGCTTATACCCTGGATGACATAGATCTTTTCAAGCGAATGGACGAATTCGACCTGATGATGTTTGAGCAGCCGCTTTCCCACGACGATATTCTGGATCACGCAAAACTCCAAAAAAAGATCAACACGCCGGTTTGTCTTGACGAATCGGTCCATTCGCCGGACGATGCCCGAAAAGCAGTTGAGCTAAAAGCGTGCAAAATAGTAAACATCAAGCTGGGCCGTGTTGGCGGCCACAGCGAGGCACGGCAAATTCAGAAAACATGTCTACAGGCGGGGATTCCAGTCTGGTGCGGAGGAATGCTCGAGGCCGGAATTGGCCGGGCACACAATATTGCGATGTCAACTCTCGAGGGTTTCACCCTGCCCGGAGATGTTTCGGCGAGCAAACGCTACTGGCACGAAGATATTATTGAACCTGAGGTCACGGTTTCTGAAAATGGAACAATAAGAGCTCCTGAAGCGCCCGGAATCGGTTTCGAGATAAACAGAAAGAGGATCGATGATCTTACCGTTAAAAGTAAAACCATCGATCCAGCCTGAGAAGTGAGCCTTACCTGATTTTTGAGATAAAGCTCACGCTACCCGAGTTATTCGGGGAGGTTTGAGAGAGACTTCCTGCGGTCACCCGCCATCTTATAGCTTTTACGTTTCTATCAAAATCCGTAGCCGCGCCGCCTCCCTGGCTGACCGGCGTATAGGTCCAGGTTGCGATCGATGGGTTTCCGACATCATAATCATCCGAATATTCGATGACAAAAGTGAGACCTGTAGATCCTGCATTTACTACTGCGGTACCCAACTTGAAATCGGTGTTATCCGGAATTACGTCGATAACAACGAGGTTTGATGCGCTAGCGCCACCCGTGTTTGAAAAATCGATCTGATAGGTCAGTTCGGTATCCGGAAGCTGAGGAGCGGTAGTACAATCTGCTGGAACGGTGCAATCCTTGACGAGTCCGATATCCGGCGGCTGAAACGTCGGTGTATTGACCGTATTTGAATCGACCGATTGGATCGTCGTAACGCCGCCGCTTGCGGTCGGGTAGGTAACAGTTCCCGTATTTGAGATTTGCGGCGGCAGCGAGCCTGAGTTGACGGTCACGCTGAATACGATTGTGGCCGTTCCTCCTCCAGCAACGATTACACCGTTTGGTTGGGCTGCCGAATTGATTTCTCTAGCCGTTACAAAAGGCATTGTTCCGCTAACGTCCGGAACCGTGGAGCCGTTCAAAGTTGTCGATCCGGCGACGTACGTGGTTGAGGCTGGAATGGTGTCGGCAAATGCCGCGTCGTACGAAGGCATATTACCGGTATTTGAGACAGTGATCGTGTATTTCAGGACATCGCCGGCCGCCGCAATAGTTGCTGGGTTTTGACTTCGGGTGATATTTTGCACCGCTTTAACGGCAGAAAGTGTCGGATTAATGACTGGCGTCGAACACGATCCCAGATCGTAGACGGTTGGTGAAGCGGTGCCGATAGTAGTACCGACCAAGTTTGATGATGCCAGATTTATGGATACAACAGACGCCCCACCGGATCTCGTCGTTATTAGGTTACCCGCCGCATCAAACGCAATGCCAGTCGCCCGGTTGGGGCCGATATGCCCCGTATTCTTAGCCGCAAGGGTGTTCGTATCGATCACATACAAGTAAGTTTGATCAGTGCCACCGATCGATGAATACATCAGTAAGCGTCCGTTACCATCAAACGTCATGTCTCCATATTGAAGACTTGGCCCAATAGAGTCGCCGGGATCAAAGACCAAAGCACCCAAATCCGATGCTATACCCGGAGTACCGACATTTACCCGACGTAGGTGATAAGCATTATCTATGTAATATACGTTGCCAAGCGCATCCGCTGCCTCGCCGACAAGTAGGCCCGGCAGGGTTGCTCCGGTACCGGTCTGAGTAGCGCCATCAAAACTAAAGAGCGGCGGGTTTGCAATTGTTGCGTTGTCGTAATAAACACGCCCATTGGAGCTGACGGCCAATCCGCCTACATTTTGGGGAGCAGTGAATACCGAGGTCATATTGGCGGCGTTCAATTCATACAATTGATTTCGTCCACCGGAAAATGCGCTTGCGTAAACCTTTGAACAACTTATCAGATACTGAATCGAAGTTGGATCGCTCGCGGAAGCGGCGGTTGCAAGAGTCGCATGAACAGTATCTCCACCGCCGTAAGCAAAAGCGACATTTGTCACGCTAGATGGCGCGGACAAAGCAACGTTCACCACCAGCGATATCGAAGGATAACTGGCACCGACATCCAGAGGATCTGATCGGGTACACGTTAAATTCTGACCCGAAATACTGCAGTTCCATCCGTTAAAAGTGCCGGTTGGGCTGATTGGTGTTAATCCCGCAGGCAAAATATCGCTAACAGTAACAGTACCATTTGTTGCGACACCGCCCGTGTTCGAAACGTCAATAGTGTAGGTTCCTACCTGGCCTTTGATAAAATTACCCGAATGCGATTTAGAAATAGTGAGGTTTGGCGGCTGCACAGCCGTGACCGTAAGAGACTGGTCTCCGAAATCGCTATTGTAATGGTAACTATTACCTGAAAAATCGTATATCAAAGAAGATAGTGTTTGAGTTCCCGTTCCAACTATCTTGACCGTGTAAGTTGTAGTAACCGTTCCACCCGCCTTTCCACCGGGATACTGATCAGGTCCGACACATGACCTGTAATCAGTGCTACCAGGATTATTATCCCATCCACAGGCATCCGCATAAAACTTGTCATTAGTCGCGCCGGCAGGTGCAGAGTAAACTGTATTTATTGAAAGGGTTTGAAAAAGACCAGATGAAAATGGTAGAAACGACTCAAGCTGTTCATAACCCTGCGTGGCTGTCTTAACATTTAGAGTGAAGGTATATATTCCACCGACGAAAACCGCCGACGGGCCGATAATTGAAAGTGACGAATTGCGACCTTGGGAAATGAGCCTTTCAACATATATCTCCCTGGGGCTAGGGGTGCTTACCGTTCCTGCACCATCGCCGCTCACTGAAATGTTATAACCGCGCGTCGTATCGTAGGCACCGCTGTTTCTCGTTACTACAACAATAAAATAGACTCCGGTGCAGCTACCGCTCGTTAGCGAGCCAACGTTGATAGAATTTCCACTTTCTAGATTTAGATAGAAATTCGAAGAATTCCAATTAAAATTTGCAGTAACATTATCTATTGTTGTTCCACCAGAGTTACAAACTTCGGCGCCAACCGGAAATCTATTTGGACCGGAACTAACGTCATTGCTATCCAGCCCAATAACATTCCAGGTCGTTGGCGTAATCGTAAGCTGAGCAAACCCACTTTGGGCAGACAATAAGAGCGCTGCTAAGGCAAATAGTATTACGAATAATTTTTTGCTTAAATAGATTCCCATACTGTTAAGCTTCTTAACGGTTTCAACCGCCGCTTCAACGTATGTGGGAGAATCATTTATTTATTTTTAATATTTTTGAGTGTGAGCGAATGAGAAGTGGGCCTTACCTGATTTTTGAGATAAAGCTCACGCTACCCGAGTTATTCGGGGAGGTTTGAGAGAGACTTCCTGCGGTTACCCGCCATCTGATAGCTCTTACAAGTCGGTCATATCCGGCATCCGCACCGCCGGCCCCGCTGACGGGAGTGTAGGTCCAGGTTGCAGCACCCGGATTACCCGAAACAAAATCATCTGAATACTCGATCACAAATGTTAACCCGGTAGTTCCGGTATTTGCCGCCGCCGAACCGAGTTTGTAATCCGTATTGTCGGGGATCGCATCCACCAGAACGAGGTTGGCCGCATTCGTGCCGCCGGTATTGGTGAAAACAATTTGATACGTTAATTCCGTATCTGGAATTTGTGCTGCAGTCGTGCAGTCGGCCGGTGCGACACAATCCTTAACGAGACCGACATCCGGCGGTCCAATAACGGTAACGTCTTCATTTGTAGTCGAGGCCGAATCGTAATTTACGGACGTAGTGCCGGCAGGCGTCGTTCGCGTCGGATCAAGGTAAGTGGCCGTCGCCGGGTTTTGATACGTTGCTGACGGCACTCCAGCGGCAATATTTACTACAAAAGTCAGAACGACGCTGCCGCCTCCCGGAATTCGAAATTCGCTCCATTGAGGAGTCGTCGCTCCGACTGCGGGGTTCGTACTCGAAGGTCGGGTAGCGCCGCCATTTAAAACAACCGATGAAGTACTCGCGTAGATAAATCCGCTTGCGATCGGCTGTGGCAAAGCGTCCGAAATATTCAACTGCGTCGCGGCGGCCCTGTTTGCAGCATTTTGAACCGTGATCGAATAGGTTGCCGTGGTTCCACCCGGACCGTTATTGACAGTCGGAGTCGACGTGGCTTTTGTAACGGTAAGGTCGGGAATACAGTCTGCGCCGGACGGTGTGCCTTGAATTGAATTCGGATTTATCAAGGCGTTGACAATTCCGTTTTGCCCGGGCTGAGCACCGTAGTTCGGATCGGGGTAGGTCGCCGACGGGCTCGTTGTTCCGTTTATTCCACCATTTACATTTGTCGATCCGAACGCGCCGTTTGCCAGAATAACACCACCGCCGCCGCCGGCGCCGGGACCGTGCGGTACCGCCGCTACCAAGGTGTCACCACCGTCTCCGCCTCTTGCCGAGGTATTTATTCCCGAGAGTCCGGAGGAATCTTGAGCCGATAACAGGATCGAGCCACCTGCGCCGCCGCCGCCTGCTCCGTCACCGCAGCAGGTTGGGTTCGAATCCTGAGCGTCGCCGCCGTTGGCGGTTATTGATCCCGAACCACTTACCGAGCCGGTACGAATCAATACAGCTCCGCCTCCGAGGCCACCGCTGGCAGTAGACCCGGATCCGTTATTAGTGGTTGCTGCGCCGCCGCCGCCGCCGAAAGTTAAGCGGTTTGCTGCCGCCGGAAATGCGGCACCGCCCACTCCGCCTACGGTTAAATTGGTGTTCCAGGTATTTCCGCCGCGTCCGCCGATACCGCCGTTTCCGCCACCGCCGCCGCCGGAGTTCTCGCCATTATTGTTTGGGGTTCCATCGTTTCCGCCACCGCCGGCGTTTCCGGGTGCGCCGCGATAATAGCTTCCGTTTGGATAGCCCTCAACAAGATTATCGATTCCCAACACACCATCCCAAACGTATCTCGGGGTGCCGGCGATTCCCTCGGCCTTTGATCCGCCGCTTCCGTCGGTTGAAGGACCGCGGTAGCCGTTTACCGTACCGTTCGGACCGGTCAGGGTTCGGCCCAATCCTGCCCGGAAACCCCGGGAATTGGCATTTACCGTTCCGCCGCCCATGTTCAGATTTCCGGCAACATCAAACGCCACAACTCCTCCCGACCTTCCATCCCAGGAAGCAGCGATTACCGTTCCTGAAAGTGTCGCCGAAGAATACTGCGGGATACGAACTACCTGATAGGTTCTGCGGCCGCGTGTGCTCGTTGCCGGACTGCTTCGATATGTCCTGGTCAAATTTTGAAGAGTGGTGATCGTCCCGCCGGCTAACCCGAC
>JABDJV010000271.1 GCA_013003295.1 Pyrinomonadaceae bacterium
ACTGAAAACACCGTTTCGTCGGGCTTTTGAACCAGTATTTTCACGGCCCGCCCTGGCACAACCACTTTGTCTTTTATCATAAACGCATCCCGGGTGGTAACAGGGGTCCAAAAATAGTAAGGGCCCATGGATCTACTCTGTCGCTCGGCCCACGCATTGAATTCACCCGTAGGGATGTAATCCTTTTTGTATTTTGAGACGATCTTAAAGTATGCACTTGACGCGAATAAAATAGAAAATACCGTCATCAGATAGAGAGGGGTTTTCCAATTAGAGGCATCTTTGAAAAACGATAACAGCGGTTTGATTCCCGCTGAGATCAGAACCGCTCCGACAATGCACGTAACGACCTGCCAACGCCAAACAAATTGAACTTTACTCAAGTAAGGTATAAACATCCACAGCGGCTTGCTTATCGGTGTCATCATGAATACCGAAAAGGCGAATATGACGTACATTGGTGTTAAGCCTGCAGGGCTTTGTCTTTTCGCCATCCGGCTTCTTGCCACCGCAGAGCAGATAACCAGCAAGACCACTGCGATCAGGATCTGATTGTTGTACCAAATCCCAAATACCTTGTCGGACGGAATCGTCAATAGAAAGTGTTCGCTGTAGTCAAACGTACCGTCTGTCACGAATCGAGTACTTCTAAACCAGTCCATTTCGGAGATAAATCTGAGCCAATAGAATGACGTTGCCGCTAAACCGAACACCGCCGCGTTTGAGAGCTTTACAAAATTGAGCCGGAATTCTTTTTTCTCGATCATCAACGCAAGCGCGTATACAAATAGTCCGAGCGAGCCGATCACGGCTGAGGGAATGTGGGTTAAAATCAAGAGTGCGAATGAAACCGCCAAACCCAGGACGTCGATCGGATGATTATTTCGACAGATCCTGGTTACAAAGAGGAATGAAAAGGCCAAGATAGAGCAACCCGCATACTCCGCATAGAATGAGTTTATATGAATCTCGGAAAGGTGGTAGGGCATTAAGATAAAAATGACACCGGCGAAAAAGGCAAATTCTTTCTGAATGAATTCCTTCGCCAATAAGAAGCACCCGACACCGCCAATTAATGTAAACAAAAGATTTACGATCCAAAGTGCGGCCTGCCAGTCTCCGGTCAAAATATGAGCTAATCCAAAGAGAAAGGAAAAAATAGGTGGGTAGAATCTGACGCTAACGCTTCCGTAACCTGAGTTTTCATTCCCTCCCCAACTCGGATAAAGATCTCCGGACAGAATTGAATCTTCATAAGTGGAGGCAAACTGTATGTGCTGGGCAGTATCCGGGCCTTTGAAAACCCCAATAAAGACCATTGGAAGTATGGTTAAAAACGAAATGCCGGCCAAGAGTAGTATCTGGCCCAGGGGTGAGCTGTTTCGAAATGATAATTTTGAAAATATGTCTGACAAAATTCAATAGTCTGCAAGAAGCAGAAGGGGTCCATATAAATTGCCCGCATAAAATGATAATCTATCGGAACATTTTCGGGAAATTGGAGTCAAAATAAAGCGGACAAACTCTATGGAAAATTTTTTACGTGAAAATGGCGAAAAGAAAAGAAGCAAGAAGGGATTAATAACGGCAGTTCTGGTGGCTTTAGTGGTTGTAGCTGGAGTCATCCTCGCGATCTCATTTATTCCGTCAAATAGCGAGATGAAGGCCGATGCCCTCGAAGGTGCCTTCTTTGAAGACTCAAAGGAGTTTCAAGAATATACAAAGGAGATCATTATCACCACGGATCCCGACCGCTTGCTCCAATCAATGACCGGAATGGGCAAGATCATAATGAATATCGGCGGCCGGATTCGGAATAAGGGCGATAAGTCGCTCTCGGCGCTTCAGGTAAAGGTTGGCGTGGTTGATTCTAAAAGTGAGGTGATCAAGGAAAGGAAATTCATAATAATTCCAAGCTTTAATAAATCAACCCTCGGCCCGAGCGAAAGCATTGATGTAAGTGTCAGCATCGGTGGATTTACAAGAGAGGATGACCGGGCGAATGTTCGCTGGAAAGTTACGGCGATAAAGTTTGCGGATTAAAACACTCTATTCATCAAAACTCACCTTTTTATCTAGATCTGGATTAAAAAACCTTGGCCTCGAATCTGCTGATCTCGCTTTCAACAGTGAAATCGCAATGGTTTTGCTCCTCAGTTTCTCTGGGTACCCGATTAGATCAAGTACAGTAGGGAAGATGTTCTGATGCGATGCACGAAACGCTGTGTCGACTTTTTCGTCGATCTTGCCGATAACAAAAAGCGGTACGTTTGCCTCGGCCTTTGTCGTTCCGCCGTGTGATGTTTTTCCCCCGACGAAAAGGCTTTGCCCATGGTCGCCAGTATAAATGATCACGGTATTGTTTGGGATCTCTGCGTAATCGTCCACTAGATTTTCGAAAAAGGTGTTTACGTTGTAGAGGATCGAATTATCGTACGAATTGATCACCTGATCGAGCTCGGATTCAGATGGTATGGCGTATTTATTGGTCGTTACGTAGCTCGGTTTCCACTTTGTCCTTTCCTCCGGAAAGTTATTCTGATACGGAATATGAGAACCGTGCTTAAAGATAACGATCAGGTTTCCCTTAGATCCGGAGATGATATTTTTCACTTTTTTTGCGATTCGGTTGTCGATCTCGGTCGTGGGTGAAAAGCCATTGTCGTCAAACTCGTTTACCGGATGGAATTTGTCGATCCATTTCTTGTCCTGTGGAATTCCGCCCCAATAATTTTTCATTTGACCGTCAAAGAAATGAGTTTGATACTTCATCGCTTTGGCATATTGAAAGATAGTTGGCGTGGTGTTTATCTTAAAATTTGTGCGTTCCGGGAAGTCGTCCGGCGTTAGACCGGTGATGATGGTGTTGAAAGAAAAAATGCTCCCGGTCGAAGCCGCGGCCGCGATTCCCCAGTTGTGAAGGATCTTCTGACGCGCAAGTGATTGCAAAAACGGAGTGGTCTCTCGCCGGTACCCATTGAGACTGAGATGATCTCCCCTGACAGATTCGTCGACCACCAGCACAATGTTATTTGACGGCGAAAGAATGGCCTCGGGGTCGGGTTTGACCAGCTCACGCCTTTTGAGTTCAATTCCGGTAACCGATGAACCCCATTTTCCATTTGCAACTGGTCCATAAAGCATGAAATCGGCACTCGTTTTTGCAAATGCATTTAACGCAACGGTCGGAAAAACTTTCTCTGTGAAAAAGTGCTGGAAAAACGAAAAGCCAAAAAAGAACGTCACGTAAAGAGCGAATGTTGCTGCAAGCGGCTTAAATCTTGGTTTATCGTCAGAGCTTTTCACAATCAGAAGAGCGACAAGAAATACTGCACATGGAACCGCTGCCCAGTAGTTCAGATACATAAAGATCGATGTCAGCTTTTGATCAGTGGTGGTCATCAGAGCATTTTCAACATCAAATGATTCGGTAAAGCGGCCGAGCGAACTCCGGTACCCGAATTCGATGAGGCAGGCAGACATGAACATCAGAAATAGCGCGATCTTGTAATACCATGCGGTTGTTAGCGAAACGTGTATGAATCGATAGAAAAGATAAAACGACACGCAAATGCAAAGTGAAACCGGGATTGAAAGAAATATCCCCTGCGCGCGAAATAAATTGTAAAAATACTGAGAGTAGCCGACATTCAGCAGATAGGTTTCAAAAAGCACAAAAAAAGCAAAAAGCGAGGATGCGACCCAGAGGATCGTGCGCTCATCTTCAATCATTTGTACTTTTGAAATCATGTTTTAATAAAGGCTGGACAAAAGTCGGATTCGAATTGCGGGCCTCAGTTTACTTTGTTTCGGCAACAAAGAGCTCTTCGAGTGATTGCTTTGTTGGTTGAACCGAAACCAGCTGTCCTCCGTGTTGTTTAGACAAATGGAGAATCTTCTCGACGTCTTTTTCATCGATAACGTGAACGTTTGCCCCGTTTGGCTTTGAAATTAATTCTGCGCCGATGATCTTGGAGACCTCCTGTTCGAGATCCTGTACCGAAACATTCTTCAGATTTATCTCAAACGACCGGGCTTCACCGGATTGGCTCAGGAGATCGTGAAGGTTTCCGGTTTCCACGAGTTTCCCGTCCCGAAGTATCGCGACGTTATCGCAGAGTGCCTCGATGTCGGATAAAATGTGTGATGACATAAAAACCGTTGTTCCGTTTTCCCTGAGTCCGGCAATCAGCTCGCGAATCTCCCGGCGCCCGATCGGATCAAGACCGCTCATCGGCTCGTCAAGGAACACGACTTTTGGATCATTTATCAATGCCTGGGCAAGCCCGACCCGCTGGAGCATGCCTTTCGAAAATTTGCGGAGCTGGGTATTCCAGTGCATTTTTTCTAATCCGACCTTTGTGAGGAGTTCGTCGGTTTTTTGTCTCCGCTTTTCAGAATCTAAACCAAACAGTTCACCGAAATAGTCCATCAACTCAACTGCCTTCAAATAGTCATAGAAGTAGGGAGTCTCAGGACAGTAACCGATTTTTGCGTGCATGCTTATATCTGAAATATCTTTACCGAGAATTTTCGCGGTCCCCGAGGTAGGGAAGATCAGACCCATCAACAGCTTGATCGTAGTCGTCTTTCCTGCTCCGTTTCCGCCGAGAAAACCAAATATCTGACCTTCATCAACACTAAGTGAAAGGTCTTCAAGCGCACGGATCTTTCGCTTTTTCCAAAAGCCCTTTTCGTAATCCTTGGATAGATTTTCAATTTCAATAATTCTGGCCATTTTTTTTATTATTTTAGAGGGATCCTGGACTTTTCAGGATCTAGAACTGCCTTACAGGATTGCTTATCAAGCAGATATAGAACATTGCTTGGGTCGACAAGTCTTCTGTCCTTGTTGATCCTGAATTCCTTACCGTTTGGAAGCCGCATATTTTGAAGGCCGGGTAAAACACTGCGAAGCGCAGCCGGACACGAGCCCTTTTCCGACTTGATACGATTCAATACTGTGTTGATGGCATCGCGCTCATCCAGGGAATCAAGCTGCAATAATCTGATTTTGGCATTTGCCTTCGTTTGCGAATCCTCGGCCTGCTCGAATAACTGTTGATAGATCGCGCGTGCGGTATCGCGCTCCCCGCCGCGTTCGGTCATCTTCGCTGCCATTTTTCTCATCCAGCTGGGCGAACCAGCAATTTCAGATCCCTTTTTGTAACTTTCGGCGGCTTTTTTGAAGTCTTTTGATTGCCAGTAGATAAACCCCAAATAATGGTAGAAGCGCCATTCGCCAGGGTTATTATTGATAC
>JABDJV010000273.1 GCA_013003295.1 Pyrinomonadaceae bacterium
CCCGCGAATCTCGCCGCTGCTTGTTATTCGTCCGATCGTATTGCCGCTTGAATCTCGGACATCGCCGTTCGACTTGAAATACCCGATCGTATTTCCCGAGGAATTTCGAACAGACTCCCCCTTCAAATAACCAATCGTGTTACCCGACGAATTGCGGAACTCACCATCGCCCGCCATTGCAAATGCTGACAGGCCCAATATTGCGATCAAAATGTATAAGAGTTTCATAAGTTTCATAGTAGGGTCCTTTTAGACAGTAGGAGAACGATATCCCGCGCCAATTTTGCCAAAGGTTCGTATTGCCGGCGGTATCCTACCTGGTCGAGAATCTTTAGGACTCAGAAGCAACCGTTTTGTCTTTCGTTTTAGAGAACTGCGGCAAAATTTCAAACACTCTGAGTGCATATTTAACCTTGCCGAACGGCGCCGAAACTTGAACGCCGGCGATAACATCACTTATTTCTTCCAGCGATTCCTGCGCGATTTGCAAGCCCTCTTCGCGCGCGTGTTCCTTGCTTTTCTCTGAAGCCACGCGCATACGGTCGAGGATATTCTGAGTTACTCTGACCCCGGGTACCTCATTGTGAAGAAAGTCTGCATTTCTAAAGCTTACCAGCGGCCAGATACCCGCAATTATGGGGATCTTGACGTGTTCGATCCTCTCGATGAATTCCCGCAGCTGCCCGGTGTCAAAGACCGGTTGGGTGATCGCATACTCAGCGCCAGCCTCGACCTTCCATTCGAAACGCCTGATCTCCTCATCGAGATTCATTGCCCCCGGATTCACGCCGACTCCGATCGAGAAAGCCGTCGGCTCGCCGATCGGATTATTGCCGAGATCGAGGCCATGGTTTAGCTTGCTGACCATATTGGTCAAACCGATCGCATCGATATCGAAGACGGCGGTCGCGTCAGGGTATGGACCCATTTTTGGCGGATCACCGGTGATTATTAACAAGTTATGGAGCCCCAGTGCGGCCGCGCCGAGTAGATCCGACATCATGCCAAGTAAATTCCGATCCCGGCAGCAATAGTGGAGAACGGCTTCGATTCCAACCTGCTGTTCGACGAGGATCGCTGTTGCCTGTGCAGACATACGGGTCTGGGCCCTTGGTCCATCGGGAATGTTTACAGCATCAACACCTGCCTCCTTAAGCAAACCGATCGACTTCAGGGTTCTTGCAGCCTGAACACCTTTTGGAGGTAGCACTTCGACCGATGTGACAAATTCACCCTGGGCAACCTTTCTCGACCATTTTGAACGGTCTAAGGGCGAAACCGGTTCAACCTCGACCGTCTTTTTGTTTTCCGCAGCTTTCGCAGGTGCTTTGACGGATACCTGAGTTGTGCGCGGGCTGATTGCACGGACCGAATCCGCGATTAATTTTATGTGCTTTGGCGTGGTCCCGCAGCAGCCACCGACAAACTTGGCACCGGCTTTGATGAATCGCTTTGCAAACTTCGACATGTATTCAGGCGAACACATATAGAATTGCCGGCCCTGAACGTCACGCGGAAGTCCGGCATTTGGCTGGGCGATAAGCTTCTTATCGGTAAGCCGGCGCATGTTTTCAAGTTCGTTCAAAACATGGGTTGGCCCGACACCGCAGTTTAAACCGATAACGTCCGCGCCCCATTCATCCAGACGTGCGGTAAAAATTTCCGGCGTTGCGCCAAAAACCGTTTTCCCATCCGTTTGAATCTGTATTTGGGCGACTATTGGCAAGCTGGATAGATTCTTGATCGCCCTAATCGCCTGCTGAATTTCTGAGAGATCGGCAAAAGTCTCCAAAACGAAAAGGTCGACTCCGCCTTCAAGAAGTGCTGCCACCTGCTCAGCAAACATTTCACGTGCTTCTTCATATGACGTCGGACCATAGGGCTCGATCCTTAAATCCAACGGGCCAATCGATCCGGCAACAAAAAGATCGTCGCCGGCGGCCTGCCTGGCTATCTTCGCCGCAGAGACATTGATCTCATGAAGCTGGCCCTCAAGGCCATATTGTTTCAGCTTATGCCGAGTCGCACCAAAAGTGTTCGTCTGAATAACGTCGGCGCCGGCATTTACGTACTCTTCGTGAACTTCTCGAACGAGGTCCGGCGCAGTAAGGTTGATCTCGTCATAACTCTTGTTGATGTAAACGCCCTTGTCGTAAAAACGGGTTCCGACTGCGCCGTCAAAAACGTAGACACTGTCATTTTCTATAATTTCACGAAAATCTCTCATAAATATTGAAAAGCCTCGTGCCAAACAACACAAGGCTTTTAAAATCCTGTCAGCTGTTTAGCGGTTTATTTTACGTGGTCGCAAGTTGCTATAACTCACCACGAAACTGAAGCACAATGATGCGATTTCAAATGCTATTAGTCAAGCGATAATCAGCACCCGCAGGAACCGTACGCGCGTTCTTTCACCAAATAATAGCCCCGGCTCGCTGAGAGCACCACGTCGTAATCCGTGCCTTCACAGCCCTCACAGGGAAGTTTTTTAACTGTATAGGTAACCGTAACGGTAATCCCGTCGTGCTGGTAAACATCTGTATGGGTGTCACCGATTTTTTCCGTTTCGGCGCGTTTGCCTTTTGAGATCAGTTTAAATTTCTCGTCCTTTCCGTCAACGTTCAAATACGCTCCGGTTTCCCCGCTTCCGAGATCCTGATAAAAATTTATCGTTTTCCATTTCCCGGATCTTTTTGATTCAAGGTAGGTCTGGAGTGAACAACTGCATCCGGAATAATCGCCATTCAGCTTTCCAAGAACAAACTTATCATTCGCATTTTTTTCTTGAATAGTATTGGCGGGATTGCTGTTTGCAGATGTCGATGCCTCTGTCACTTTTCCAAAAAATGAATATTCGGCATTCTTGCCGGATATTTCCAATCGATAGCTATCAAAATCCCCTGCATTTGTGCATAGATTGCCTTTGCCGCGCAAAACAAGGAAATACTCAGTGTCTCTGTCGACTCCGTTCTTGAAAATACCGCTGGCGTTTATAGCCCTGTATTTAAATCGCCACTCCTTGTAAATAGAAACCATCGGTTTTGGTTCGTCGCTCGCCTCAAGATCGACCATATAGGAGACCATCGAGTCCGGCCTTGCTAAAGTGAGCGTACCGGCATTGCCGCTTGAATTCTTAAATGTGAATTTCCAGCTACCCTTATCAAAACTAGCTTCGACTGACGAATAAGCTTCTTCAAGCGGGTTGATGCCCCTAATGTTGTCCGGGTAGCCCGCATTTGTAAACAGATTAGCGGAGCGAAACTCCAATTCGCTGATCGTGTTGAAAACGAATTCACTCGGTTTAGAAACGTTGATCGAATAGTGGCCTCTCTCCGCGCAACAGGCACATGCAAAAATTTCCGATGTGAGAAACACGAAAATGGCGAGAAAGTTTAGTATGGCAGATGTCCGTAATTTCATTTAACTTCTCCTGAATCAATTTGGTTAAGTTTGGGTCACAATTTCATTGGTGTCAAAACCACAAGATTCTATGGCAGGTTTTTTATTCATTGAACTTGGCTTCTTCACAAATCCGGCTTACATTCTCTGGCACTTCGGGCAAAAATAGCTCGAACGCCCTCCATGTTTCAATCGCTTGATATTTGTGGCGCAGGCAATGCAGGGCTCGCCTTCGCGATCGTAAACACGCCAGTGATCTTCATATCCGCCGCCGTAATAGTTTCTTTCGAGGTTTTCCGGATCAATATTCAGAGTTGATCCCTGTTCGATAGATTCCGCCATAACTTCTCTGATAAATCCGTGAAGCCGCCGGGCTTTGATCGCCGAGACTTCGTTTGCCGGTTTCAGGGGATTGATCCTTGATAGAAAAAGCGCCTCGGCGGCATAGATGTTTCCCAGGCCGCAAACTTTGGTTTGATCCAGGATAAACTCCTTGACCCGCCTCGCAGAGGAATTTAAGGTTGCGCGCAGGTATTCGACGGAAAACTCCTCAGAAAATGGCTCGGGCGCCAGGTTTCGCAGTTCTTTTACTTCATTGATATTCGATGTGCGGACGATCTGCATGAAACCAAAATGCCTTTGATCACTAAAAATCAGCCGCTCATCATTTTCAAGATAAAAGACAGCATGTGTAAACTTTGGGTTTTCGCGTTCGAAAGAGAATAGCTGAAAGCGCCCGCTCATCCTCAGATGTGTGATCAGCGTGAGATCATTATTAAGTTCGAAGAGGATATGTTTGCCTCTGCGTCGAACGTCGTTTACGGTCATATTCTCAAGCTTTTCAGCAAATGTTGACCGGGTTTCCCGATGAGCGAGTTTGTCCCGCAGAAGCTCGGCAAAACGGATCGTGCGACCGTTGATCAATTTATTAAGAGATGAGGTTACAATTTCGACCTCTGGTAATTCCGGCATATTTAGTTTTATAATGCGCTGACCGAATCCCTACAAGCCGTTGCTGCTCAGAACGGTGGCCGCATCGGTCGACTGCCAACCTATGCGTTTCCGTTTTCTTATCCGTCAATGATTCAGACCCTTGTATGATCGGGCAGAGACGTTTTATCGCCCAGCACCGAGCCTTCGCTGACGGAGACATCTTTCCCTACGTATGTACTCCGCGCTAGGATCGACCCGCGTATTTCCGAATTATCCGAGATCCGCGAGTGAGACCAGATCACCGAGTCTTTTATAGATACTCCCGCTTCGATATGGACGCCTTCACCTATAACCGAATTCAAAATAATTACATTTGGCTTGATAACGCAATCCTTATCGATAACCGATTTTTCGTCGATAAAGGTTGTCACAGCGATATCCATCATTTTGAGTCGTTCGATCTCAAAATTCTTGACTTTCCCAGCCAGGAAATCCTGATGCGCCTTTAAATAAGTAGACGGCGTTGAAATATAGGTCCAATAGAATTCGTCCAGATCGAAGGCCGTGACGGCACTTTTTTCGTTCAGAAGCGTCGAGAGCAGATCGTACTCGAGCGAAAACCTGCACTCATCGGGGACCCTAGAAAGCACTTCAGGTGCCAAGATATAAACACCTGCAAGCATTGCGGATAACGGCCTGCTAGTTTCAGGAACGGATTGAGCATTTTCATGAATGGCGATAACATTGGATCCCGAATCGATTTCGACGAATGGACTTGTATGTTCGCTCGGTTTATTTGTCGTACATATCGTTGCAGCGGCGTTTGTCCGGGTGTGTTTTTTGATCACCTTTGCCAGTATCAGATTCGTAACGATTCCGCTTTTTAAAACGATAGTTGGCCTCTCCGGATCCAGTCCCGCGTTTTTGTAAGCACCGGCCGATCCAAAATCGTTCGCCTCGGTTACATATCTGATATTCATTCCGAGGTCGCTGCCGTCACCAAAAATCGTGTTGATCTTATCCGGCTGATAATTAATCGAAAGCGTTACGTCTGTGACGCCGACACGTTTTAGTAGTTCAATTTGGTAATACAAAAGGGGTCGATTTACGAGAGGAACAACCGGTTTTGGAGTATAGACGGTAAGTGGTCTTAGGTCGGTACCACGACCGCCGGCCAGAATTAGCGCTTGCATATCCATAACTCAATAATATTCTTTATTTGCGACCGGTATTTGTCAAACCGTTCAAGTCTCTAAAAGCTGGGACTTGGATCAGGCGAAATGACATTCTAAAATGTCTCGTAATAAAAACTGCTAACAATGTTAAAAAATGTTGACACTTACTCTTGCAGCGTGTTAATTTTATTAATGCAGGGACTTATCTCAATAGTCGTCCGCCGCTAGAAAACCAATTGACCTGCAGCGGTTCCCACGATAGTTCAAATTTACAAAAAATCTTAGGAATTCGGATCAGGGATTCGGCAATATTTTTAATTAATGGGTTTTAATAAAAGCAAAGTCAAGCGTAGTGCCGAGCGATATATGACGCAAGGCAAGATTTCTGAAGCCATACGCGAGTACCGTCTGATCATCGAAAATGATCCGAAGGACATAAATACTCAAAATATTCTCGGAGATCTGTACAGTAAATCTGACGAAACTCAGGCCGCGGTAACTTGCTATAAGTACGTTGCGGAACACTACAATTCTCAGGGTTTCGCTAAGAAAGCTATTGCGATCTACAACAAGATTCATCGGCTCAACCCAGACTCGATCTCAGTTTCAGAAAAACTTGCTGAGCTCTATCATCAGAGAG
>JABDJV010000285.1 GCA_013003295.1 Pyrinomonadaceae bacterium
ATCTCTCTCCGTCGATGTATAACTCCAGATCGGCGTAATAGGTTCCGCCGATTCGGGCGTTTTCTTCAGATTTCGTTTGTTTTCCTGCCTTCGGTCTTGAGCCAGCCTTTCTTTTTGCTCCTTTCTCTTTTTTATACGAAGCCTGCGCCATCCAGCCGCCACCACCACCGCCGTCGTCGTAGAATCCGTCAACCGTGCCGTAGGCATTATTGCTGGCATCGATCCCCGTTATCGTTGCTCCGCCGGTTACGGGTGCTTTCATTGTCTTTGTTTTTTCTTTCTTGGGTTCTGCTTTTTTTGCCGGGCTTTTTTTAAACGATGAGTTTACAAACCTTACTCCATCGATTCCATTTCTCCTGGTCCGTGATCCCTTTTGATCCCGCTCGTCACTATCGTTTTGAGCGATGTTGCCGGCAACATTTCCGGTGAGGTTATTTCTCGTCGCTTCTTTTCTCTGCCATCTTGCCTTTCGCCTCTCATGTTCTCTTTTTCTGTCCGCTTTTCGTTTCTTTTCTTCTTCATTATCCCAAGCCTCAAGGGTTCCCTTTTCCGACTTTCTCACCCGCGAGGAATTGCCGATCGTTTTTGAGCGGTCCGGTTTGAGCCTCGTGACCGCTTCCAGTACCTCGGGCCGCAGCGTTCTCGGCGCTTTTCGTTTTACGACACCCGCAGCGGCTTCGGCGGCTTCCTTCTCCTGCTCCACCAGCTCTTTTACCGCCCGGTATTCGGGATCTTCACGAACCACAATAAACGCTTCGCCGATCACGCCTCCCGCTCTTGCCTTGACCCGGTAGCCGCCCGGTGTGTCGTGGCGGAACGTGTTTTCTCTTATTGCTATGTCCGGGGCCAGGGAATTTTTTACATCAACCGCCTTCCACTCAAACTCCACGCCCTGAATAATATTTCCGTTTGAGGTGTAGGCAACCGCGCTTAGGTTTACTTCTTCGCCTTCCCTGATTGCTGCGGATTTTGGCGAGATCTCAACCCGTGCGATCTGCTGTTGTTTTCTTCTTTTGCCGGAACTTCTTGTCTTCAGGAAAAGGCCGAGAACCGGGCTGGCAAAGTAAGCCGCATTCTTTAGCGTCGAACCGACGCCCGTGAAATGCGCCAGGTAGGTATAGCGAATGTCCTGCCCCATCTCGCTTGCACCCGCTGCGATCGTCTGCGGTGCCGCCGGGTTTGAGATCACCAGCAGGTTGAAAATGATCATGATCGAGACGACTCGGAGGAGTTGAAACTTTAATCCGCTTGGCGCGGGACGCAATTCGCGATTCGTGATTCGCATTTTGGCCGCGGCCCGGTTTACCCCCTTGCTCACGCGCGGGGTTCTTACTACTTGTCTCCCGTTTTCTGTCTCCTGTCTCCTCTCTTCCGCTTCCTTTCCTGCGAAGAAAGATTTGATTTTTTGGATGATCGCTGCGTTTTTAAGTGGGTTTGTCATTTTCTCTAAAGTCTCCTGTTTCATTTTTCAGCTGTCGGCTCTTCCGCTTTAGCTTTTTCGAAATGGATTCTTCGGAATATGAAAAAACACATCTCTTTTGCCTTAACAGACATTGCTGGTTATTCAATGTCTTCGGCAAAAATGATGTGTTTTGATTTGCTAGCGGCTTATGCAGCAATCAAACGCTTCAGTTTGTGCCGAAGACATTTATCGTTAAAGTTTCCCGTCTTTCTTGCAGGTCCAAAGTGATTCCAGTCACTTCGATCAGGATCCTGTTAGCATTCCGGGAACTTAATTCCTGTTTCTAAAGATCTTTTTTTTTCCTGTCAGTTCGTTTCTTTTTAGTTTTCCCGAACTCTCTAGGAAAACGTGGGAGCAAATATAACACTTGTGCAAGTTCTGTTGCAAATATGAAACGATGTTTCATTTCAGCGAGTCTTTTAACCCCGCCCTGTGTTTGTTCTGCATTCGTTTCGGCCCGCAGGCATAAAAAATCACCGGCAAGATCTGACCCGGATTTTTGGTCAATTCCTTTCGGCGTGAAGCAGTGGGTTTTCTTCTTGTGGGATTCATCAAATTTTTATTTCTTATTCTTTTCTTTGTTTATCGATATCGAAATTGTCCTCTTTATTTAAAGAGATTTGCCTGATTAGTGTTTAAGATGGCTAAACCGTATATCAGTCGTTTGTTTTCTGTCAAGATGCTTTTTTAACCCTGCCGCCCCGGCGTTCATAAACGCCTGCAATTTATTGAGGAATAGACCTCAAAAAAATTTTGGTTCCGCAGCATTTGTCTATCTGCCGGTTTTTTTTTCAATAGCAACTAGATAACCCGAAACCGAAATTGGTTGCCTGGCGGGGTAACATTTTCTTTCTTGCTCTCCTCCGTTTGAA